>CAZPNH010000246.1:0-4400 GCA_964587635.1 uncultured Bordetella sp. | reverse complement strand
TGCTGATCTCGAGCTGCTCCGAGTTCTGGTGGTAGCTCTGCAGCATGCAGATCTTCGACACGTCGGCGAAGCCCAGCGCGCGGTCCGACGAGGCGTTGTTGAATTCGGCCGCGTCGAGCAGGCCGCGGTCCATCGCCGCGACAATTTCGCCGCCCGGCAGCGCGTTGACCGCGGCTCCAAGCGCGGTGAAGAGGTCGATCGAGATGCCGACGGTGCGGTACTTCAATCCCTTGAAGTCATCGACGCTCTGCACCGGCTTCTTGAACCAGCCGAGCGGCTGCGTATACAGCGGCGCGTAGGGGAAGGACACCACGTTGGCGTTGATCGACTGGTAGATTTTCTCCAGCAGCTCCTTGCCGCCGCCCCACTTGTGCCACGCGAGCAGCATGTTGGCGTCCATGCCGAAGCCCGGGCCCGAGCCCCACAGGGCGAGCGCGTTGCTCTTGCCGTAGTGATACACCAGCACGCCGTGACCCCCGTCGAGGGTACCTTTGGACACCGCCTCCAGCAGTCCGAACGCCGGAACCACCGCGCCGGCCGGCAGCACTTCGATCTTCAGATCGCCGCCGGTCATGTCGTTCACCACCTTGGCGAAATCCAGGGCGTACTCGTGGAAAATGTCCTTCGACGGCCAGGTCGACTGGAAACGCATCGACACCGGTCCCTGCGCCTTGGCAATCATCGGGAAGCCGAGGGTCGCGGCGCCGGCTGCAGTTGCCACCCCGGCCGCTGCCGCGCCCGACAGGAATTTACGGCGCGAAGCGACGGATTTCTCTTTCTGCTTGCTCATTTGTCCTCCTCCTAGGAAGTTTGCTCTAGCGCGGGGTCGTGCCCCGTCGGATAAGCGAAGCGATTCTACTCTGCCGTTCGCACGCGCCGCAAGGCAACTTCACGATGTGAAATGCGAACCAGGAAGCTGCGCGACAGGTTTCGCCTTGTGCGGCGCATTCGGATGCCAGCCGAGCACCGCGTACAGCACGAAAAAACCGACCACATAGGCGAGCGCCACGTGCCAGCCGTGCTTCAGCCACAGGCCGACCGATTTCGCCTGCGGAAACAGGTTCGCGAGCGCCACCCCTGCGCTCGAGCCGAACCAGATCATCGAACCGCCGAAGCCGACGGTGTAAGCCAGATAGCCCCAGTCGTAGCCGCCCTGCTTTAGTGCAAGCGCGGTTAGCGGGATGTTGTCGAAGACTGCCGAGACGAAGCCCAGGCCCAGCGCCGTCTGCCAGGAAGCGGCGGGCAGGTGCTGCACCGGCATCAAGGACGCGCACAGGATCAGGGAGAGCAGGAAAAGCGAACCCTTGAACGCCCCGGGCAGCAGGCTCCAGTCGGGCATGCGCCATGGCGCGCAGGCGAGGATCGCCACCCACACCGCGGCGCTGATGAACGGAAAACGATCCGCGTGCTGCGGGAATTTCAGGTTCGTCAGCACGTTTACGGCGATCGCCGCGAGCAGGATCAGGGCCACGATCGCGGCCCGCGGCCAATCCACCCGGTGATCGATTTTCGCGTCCTTGACGATGGGCGAGTAGCGCTGCTGCTGCAACGCGGCAGGAACGCCGAAAATCACCAGCGCGACGCCGGAAGCGATGTAAGCCTCGAATACGTCCAGCGGGCTGACCCCGTCAATCCACATCATGGTGGTGGTGGTGTCGCCCACCACGCTGCCCGACCCTCCGGCATTGGACGCGCCGACGATGGCGGCGAGATAGCCGATATGCACCCTGTGGCGGAATACGCTCGCCGCGATAGTGCCGCCGATGAGGGCCGCGGCGATGTTGTCGAGGAACGAGGACAGGACGAAGATCACCGCCAGCAGCGCGAAAGCGCCCTTCCAGTCGTCGGGCAGCCAGTGCGGCAGCACAGCCGGGATCCGGCTCTTGTCGAAATGGCCCGAGAGCAGCGCGAAACCGAGCAGCAGACCCAGCAAGTTGGCGAGGATCACCCACTCGTGCGCAAGGTGCAGCGCCAGGCCGCCCAAGCCCGGCCCCGTGTCGAAGCCGGTGAAACCGAGCTTGTACAGCGTGATCGCCGCGAGCCCGGCGAGCGCGGCCTGCAAGGTATGGCGATGCACAACGGCGACGCCGGCGAGCGTCAGGCCGAACAGCAGGAATTCGACCGGGATGGGCAATCAGGCCTTCAGCGCCGCCAGGACCTCATCCAGCATTTTCTTCGCATCGCCGAACAGCATGCGGTTGTTCTCTTTGTAGAACAGCGGATTGTCGACGCCCGCGTAGCCCGAGGCCATGCTGCGCTTCATGACGATCGACGTTTTCGCCTTCCAGACTTCCAGCACCGGCATGTCGGCGATCGGGCTGCCGGGATCCTCCTGCGCGGCGGGGTTCACGATGTCGTTCGCGCCGATCACCATGGCGACGTCGGTGTCCGGAAAATCCCCGTTGATCTCGTCCATTTCCATGACGATGTCATACGGCACCTTGGCCTCGGCGAGCAGCACGTTCATGTGGCCCGGCATGCGTCCCGCGACCGGATGGATGCCGAAGCGCACGTTGACGCCTTTTTCGCGGAGGTACTTCGTGATTTCGTACACGGTGTGCTGGGCCTGCGCCACCGCCATGCCGTAGCCTGGCACGATGATCACGCTTTTGGCCTCGCGCAGCAGTTCCGCCGTTTCCACGGCGCTGATCGGTACCACTTCGCCCGCCGGCTGCGCTCCAGCGGCTGCAGGCGTACCGCCCGACGTGCCGAAGCCGCCCGCGATCACGCTGATGAAATTGCGGTTCATCGCGTTGCACATAATGTAGGACAGGATCGCGCCGCTCGAGCCCACCAGCGCGCCGACCACGATCAGCAGGTCGTTCGACAGCATGAAGCCGGTCGCCGCCGCCGCCCAGCCGGAGTAGCTGTTGAGCATCGACACCACCACCGGCATGTCGGCGCCGCCGATCGCCATCACCATGTGGATGCCGAACAGCAGCGCGACCGCCGTCATCACGACCAACGGCTTCATGCCGTCGTTCATGGACTCGGCGTGCAGGAACTCGCGGCCGAACCAGATCACGACCAGCAGGCCCGCGAGGTTGAGCCAGTGGCGCGCCGGCAGCAGCAGCGGCTTGCCGCCGATCTTGCCCGACAGCTTGCCGAAGGCGATCACCGATCCGGAGAAGGTCACGGCGCCGATGAAGATGCCAATGTAGATCTCCATCTCGTGGATGGTTTTGGCCGCGCCGCTGAATTCGGCCGACGCCGCGGGATCGATGTAGGTGGCGAAGCCCACCAGCATGGCCGCGAGGCCGACCAGGCTGTGCATGAGCGCGACCAGCTCCGGCATCTGCGTCATCTGCACAGTGCGCGCCGCGTACAGCCCGATGCCGCCGCCCGCCACCATGCCGCCGATGATCCAGGGAATGCCGGCTGCCGTAACGCGGGGACCAAGCACGGTCGCGAACACGGCGATGGCCATGCCGATGATGCCGTACAGGTTGCCGCGGCGCGATGTCTCGGGATTGCTCAGGCCCCCGAGGCTGAGGATGAACAGGATGGTCGCGCCGATGTAGGCGATGCTTGCGAGGGAGGAAGAGAGAGTCAGGGACATGTCCGTCGTCCCTATTTGCGGAACATCGCCAGCATGCGCTGGGTGACGGCGAAGCCGCCGAACATGTTGACCGCGGTCAGCGCGATGCCCGCCACCGCCAGCCAGCGGATCCATTCATCCGGCCGGCTCACCCCCGCCATGGCCGGCGGCGCGATCTGCACCAGCGCGCCGATGGCGATGATGCTGCTGATGGCGTTGGTCACGCTCATGAGCGGCGTGTGCAGCGCCGGCGTAACGTTCCAGACCACCATGTAGCCCACGAAGCAGGCCAGCACGAAGACCGTGAAGTGGCCGAGGAACGCCGCGGGCGCGAAGGCGCCGATGAACCAGAACAGCACGGCGGCAACGCCGAACATGATCGCCAGGCGATTGCCCGCCATCGGCGCGCCGCCGCCATGGCCGTGGCCCTTCGCAGCGGGCGCGGCGACCGGCTTCGCGGCGGGTTTGGCGGCCGCGGCGGGAAGCTTCGGCGCCGGCGGCGGCCAGGTGACGCCACCGTCCTTGATGACCGTCAGGCCGCGGATGGCGTCGTCGTCCATGTTGACGTTGATGACGCCGTCCTTGGCCTTGCAGAGTTCCTCGGCCAGCCGGAACAGGTTGGTCGCGTAGAGCGTGGAAGACTGTCTCGCCAGCCGGCTGGGCAGGTCGGTGTAGCCGATGAGGGTCACGCCGTGCTTGACCACCACCTTGCCGGGTTCCGTCAATTCGCAGTTGCCGCCCTGCTCCGCCGCGAGGTCCACGATCACGCTGCCGGGCTTCATGGACTGCACCATGTCGGCCGTGATCAGCTTCGGTGCGGGCTTGCCGGGAATCAGCGCTGTGGTGATGATGATGTCCACCT
>CAZPNH010000245.1:0-4430 GCA_964587635.1 uncultured Bordetella sp. | reverse complement strand
GCGGGCGTGCCGTTCGCCGCCGACTTCGACATGGCCTCGTTCGCCGCGCCGCCCGTGCCGCTCGGCCTGGTGCTCATGGGCCAGGACAAGTGGCTCGCGCCGCGCTATCACGGCGGCGCGGTGATGCTGGCCTGCAAGTCCTGCACGGTCGTGGCGGTGCTGCCCGGCGGCGGGCACGGCGCCCTGCTGTCGCCGTTTCCGCCGAACCTGCCGGAAGCCGCCGCGCGGCTGCTGAACGATCCACCCGGCTTCGACCGCGGCGCGCTGCCGGCGGTGGACGGCAAGATCGCGGATTTCTTCCGCAAGCACCTGCTGCCTTGAGCGTCCTCGGCCTCGATCGCCCGGCACTGGAGCGCGCGGCGCGCCTGGTGCACGCCGCCATGCCGCCGACGCCGCAGCTGTGCTGGCCGCTGCTCAACCGGCGCGCCGGCTGCGAGGTCTGGGTGAAGCACGAGAACCACACCGCCACCGGCGCCTTCAAGATCCGCGGCGGCATCGTCATGATCGACGCGCTCAAGCGCGCCCAGCCGAAGCTGGCCGGCGTCGTCAGCGCGACGCGCGGCAACCACGGCCAGAGCCTCGCCTGGTCGGGGCGCCGGCATGGCCTGCGCACCGTGATCGTGGTGCCGCACGGCAACAGCAGCGACAAGAACGCCGCGATGCGCGCCTGGGGCGCGGAACTGATCGAGCACGGCCGCGACTTCGACGAGGCGAAGGACCACGCGGCGGCGCTCGCGCGCGAGCAGGGGCTGGAATCCATCGGCCCCTACCACCCGGAGCTGGTGGCCGGCGTGGGCAGCTACGCCTTCGAACTGTTCTCGGCGGCGGCGGACCTGGATGCGGTGTACGTGCCGATCGGCTGCGGCTCGGGCATCAGCGGCCTGATCGCCTGGCGCGACGCGCTCGGCCTGAAAACGAAAATCATCGGCGTCGTGTCGGACCGGGCGGACTGCTACGCGCTGTCCTTCGAATCCGGCAAGCCGGTCGAAACCGCGAGCGCCAACACCTTCGCCGACGGCATGGCGGTGCGCGTGCCGGTGCCGGCGGCGCTCGATGTCATCCGCGCCGGCGCCGAACGCATCCTGCGCGTCACCGACGATGAAGTGAAAGCCGCCGTGCGCTGCTTCTATTCGGACACGCACAACCTCATCGAAGGCGCGGGCGCGGCGCCGCTCGCGGCGCTGCTGAAAGACGGAAAAAAAAAGGGCGGCCGCTTCGCGGTCATCGCCTCCGGCGGCAACATCGACCGCGAGGCCTACCTCTCCGCCCTAGGCGCGGGCTGATCCTTCCAGCGCGAGCAGCGCGCGTTTTCTGTTCAGGCCGCCGGCATAGCCCGTCAGGCTGCCGTCCGAGCCCATGATGCGGTGGCAGGGCACGATGATGCTGATCGGGTTGCGGCCGGTCGCCGCGCCCGCGGCGCGCGCGCTGCCGGGAAATCCCGCCTTGCGGGCGAGCTCTCCATAGCTGAGGGTCTTGCCGAAACCCACGCTGGAGATCGCTTTCCACACCGACCGCTGGAACGGCGTGCCCCGCGGATCGAGCGCGACCTCGAAGCGCTTGCGCTTGCCGGCGAAATACTCGGCCAGCTCGCGCTTCACCCGCTTCAAGGGCGCGTGATCCGGACTGCGCTTCCATTCCTTTTCCTTCTCCGGAAAATATTTCTGCCCGACGAAGTAGACGCCGGAAACGCCGTCCTCGGTCGCGACCAGCAGCATCCGCCCGTGCGGGCTTTGAAACGTGTCGTAGTAGCGCATGTTCATTCCTTGGTTAGGGATTGCCAGAGATGCATGACTGCGTATGCGCGCCAGGGCCGCCAGGCTTCGCCGGCCTCCAGCACCTTGCGCGCGTCGGTTTGCCCGAGCGCTTTCTTCACCACGAGATCCGTGTGCGGAAACGCATCCGGCCAGGCCAGCGCGCGCATGGCGATGTACTGCGCGGTCCATTCGCCCACGCCCGGCAGCGCGCGCAGCTGGTCGAGCGTCGCTTCGATGTCGGCGTTGGGCATCAGGACAAGTTTTCCGTCCGCCACCGCGCGCGCCATCGCCACGACCGTGCGGGCGCGTGCGCCGGGCATGCCCAGGCGCGCGATGCGGCCGTAGGGCGTTTCGGCGACGCGTTCGGCGGCGGGAAAAATCACGTTGAGCGAAGGGAAGGGGGTTGCGAGGGGCTCGCCCAGCGCCGCGGCAAAGCGTCCCGCCACGGTGCGCGCCGCGGCCACCGACACCTGCTGGCCGAGGATCGCGCGCGCCGCCATCTCGAAGCCGTCGAAGGCGCCCGGCACGCGCAGGCCGGGGCGGTTTTTCGCGAGCGCGCCGAGCGCTTGCGCGATTTCCGCCGGGTTGCAGGACAGATCCATCAGCGCCTTGACGCGCGACAGCACCGGCGGCAGCGCCTTCGCGAGCGAGGCGGACACCGCCACGCGCAGCGCGGGCTTTTTCGGCGACAGTGAAACCTCGATCCAGCCGGTGTGTTCCTTGCCGTCGATGCCGATGCGCGCGGTGCGGCGGTAGCGGCCTGCCTCGACCGACTCGACGCCGGCAATCGCCCGCGCCGCCAGGAACGCGCTGACCGCGGCCCAGTCGTAAGGCGGCCGGAAACTGAGTTCGAATTGGAGCGCATCCGAGGCCGCGGCGCCCTTGCCGTGCATGTGCTTGCGCAGTTGTCCCGGCTGGAGGCGATAGCGCTGCTGGAAGAGCGCGTTGAAGCGCCGCACGCTGCCGAAGCCGCTGGCGAAGGCCACTTCCGTGACCGGCAGCACGGTGTCGGTCAGCAGGCGTTTCGCGAGCAGCAACCGCTGCGTCTGCGCGAATTCCACGGGCGACACGCCGAACTCGGCGCCGAAGGCGCGGCGCAGATGCCGGTCGGTGATGCCCAGGCGCGTGGCGACGCTGTCCAACCCCTCTTCGTCCAGCGTGCGGTCTTCCATCATGCTGGCCGCCGCCTGCGCCAGGCGCGAGGTGGCGTCCACGCTGGCGTTGCCCGGCGCCAGTTCCGGCCGGCAGCGCAGGCAGGGCCGGTAGCCGCCGGATTCGGCGGCCGCGGCGCTGGGGTAGAAGCGGCAGTTTTCGCGCCGCGGCGGCTTCACGGTGCACACCGGGCGGCAGTAGATGCGCGTCGAGGAAACCGCGACGAAGAAGCGGCCGTCGAAGCGCGCGTCGCGCGACTTGAGCGCCCGGTAGCAGGTATTCGGATCCAGCGTCATGGAGGCATTATGGGCGCGGCGGCGGACGCTGTCTGGCCGTTTTCGGACATTACGGCGTCAGGTCCGGAAACGGCCAGCAAGCCGCGCGACTCCGGGTCATGATGCGTTCATGAAAACCACCGACTACGTCCGGCTGGTCGCGCTCGCGGCCATCTGGGGCGGCTCCTTCATCTTCATGCGCCTCGCCGCGCCGGCCTTCGGCACGGTGCTGACCGCCGAGGGCCGCCTGCTGATCGCCGGCCTGGTGCTCGCGGCCTGGTTCCGCTTTTCGGGCTTCGACCCGCAACTGCGCCGCTACTGGAAAGCCTATGCGGCCATCGGCCTGGTCAACCTCGCCCTGCCGTCGCTCTTCTATGCCTTCGCGCTGCGGCACATCCCGGCGTCGATGGGCGCGGTGCTCAATTCGACCTCGCCGATGTTCGGCGCCCTGCTCGCCGCGCTTTTTCTCGGCGAACGGCTCAGCCTGCGCAAGGCGGCGGGCTGCGCCGCGGGCATCGCCGGCGTCGCGCTGGTCGTGCAGCCGGGCACGCTGGCGCAGACGCCGATGTTCGGCTACGCGGTCGCCGCCTGCCTCGCCGCCTGCCTGTGCTACGGCTACAACGGCGTGCTGATGAAGCGCCATGCCGAGGTTCCGTCGCGCGGCTTCGCGGTCGGCGGGCAGCTCGCCGCGGCGCTGATGCTGCTGCCGCTGGCGCCCTTCTCGCCGCCCACCGCGGCCATTGGCGCCCTCGAGATCTCCAACCTGCTGGCGCTGGCACTGCTCGGCAACGCGCTCGGCTTCGTCCTCTACTTCCGCCTCATCGCCGACATCGGCGCCACCCGCGCGCTCACCGTCACCTACCTGATGCCGTTCTTCGGTCTTCTCTGGGGCATGCTGTTCCTCGGCGAGACTCTCCCCGCCAGCGCCCTGGCGGGGGGCGTTTTGATTCTCACCGGCACGGTACTGGTCACGCGCGGCTAGAATTGCCGGCTCATGCCGGCCTACCCCCAGCTTTTCCGACCGCTCGACCTGCCGGGCGTCACGCTGCCGAACCGCATCCTCATGGGCTCCATGCACACGGGCCTGGAAGCGCGCCCCGACGGCATGCCGCGGCTGGCGGCGTTCTACGCCGAGCGGGCGCGCGGCGGCGCGGCGCTCATGGTGACCGGCGGCTTTGCGCCGAACGATGCGGGCGAGTTGAGCCCGCATCGCGCGCAGATGAGCACGAAGGAGGACGCGGAGCGCCAC
>CAZPNH010000244.1:0-4454 GCA_964587635.1 uncultured Bordetella sp. | reverse complement strand
CAGGGCTATCCCGACAAGCCCCTGCGCCTCATCGTGCCGTTCACGCCCGGCGGCAACGTGGACATCGTCGCGCGCATCGTCGCGCAGGGCCTCGGCGAGGAGCTGAAGCAGAACGTCGTGGTCGAGAACAAGCCCGGCGCCAACGCCGCCATCGGCGCCGAGTACGTGGCGCACGCGGCGCCCGACGGCTACACGCTGCTGCTTGGCACGGCGGAAACGCACGCGCTTAACCCGCACCTGCGCAAGGCGCTGCCCTACGACCCCCTCAGGGATTTCGCCAGCGTGGGCATCGTCGACCGCTTTCCGTTCGCGCTGGTGGTGAGCCTGAAGCTGCCGGCCGCGGGCCTCGCCGGCTTCGTCGCCTACGCGAAGCAGAACCCGGGCAAGCTCAACTTCGCCTCCTGGGGCAACGGCAGCACGTCCCAAATTGCTTTCGAGCAGATCCGGCAGGCCGCCGGCGTGGATCTCGTGCACGTGCCGTTCCAGGGCGCCGTGCCGGCGATCACCGCCGTCGCGGCGGGCACCGTCGAAGCCTTCGTCGTGCCGCTGTCCGTCGCGCGCCCGCAGGCGCAGAGCGGCCGCGTGAAATTGGTCGCCGTCACCAGCGCCAGGCGCGAGGAAGCCGCGCCCGAGGTGCCGACCGCGCTCGAGCAGGGCCTGCAGGTCGTGTTCACGGGCTGGCACGTGCTCGCCGTGCCCGCCGGCACGCCGCCGGACATCGTCGCGCGCTTGAACCGCGCCCTCAACGCCGCCAACGCCCGCGCCGACGTGCGCGAGCGGCTCCTCAAGGCGGGCGTGCAGCCCGCCGCCTCCACGCCTGAGGAAACGCAGGCCATGGTGCGGGCCGAGTGGCAGCGCTGGGGCGACGTCGCCCGCAAAGCCGGCATCCAGCCCGAGTAGGCCCCAAGGAGAATCCGATGATCGCGCTGCGAGATACCCTGCGGAAATTCGTCGCCGAGCGGGACTGGGACAAGTTCCATTCGCCCAAGAACCTCGCCATGGCGCTCAGCGTCGAGGCCGCCGAGCTGCTCGAGCACTTCCAGTGGCTCAGCGAGGAGCAATCGAGGAAACTCACGCCGGAGAAGCTCGCCGAAGTGCGCGACGAAATGGCCGACGTGCTGGTCTACCTCGTGCGCCTGGCCGACAAGCTGGACGTCGACCTGCTCGACGCCGCGGCGAAGAAAATCGAAAAGAACGCGCTCAAGTATCCCGCCGGCAAGGTACGCGGCAGCATGAAGAAGTACAGCGAGTACTAGACCATCCCCAGCTCTTTGAATTTCAGATACAACTCTCGGCACGCCCACGCATCCGTAGCCGCGTAGGTAATCTGCTGCTGCGACAGCCGCGGCGCCGCCCAGTTCGTCGTCTTCGCCCCCTTGGGAACGCGGAAGCCGAGAAAAATCCCGGCGAGGTTGCGCAGCCCCGTCTGCGCCATCTTGTGGCCCTGCGCTACCTTGCCCAGGTCGAGCACCGACACCGGCGCGAGCGGAAACAGCATCTCCAGCTGGCGCAGGTCGTCCTTCACCGAAATCCCGGCCTTGACGATCCCCGGCGCCGCGAAGAGCTCCTGGATCGCCCCGGACACGTCCAGCTGCTGCAGCTGGAACAGGTACACCGCGCGGGTCGTGGCCACCTGCACCAGGCTGGGCTTGTGCACCTCGCCCACCCTGAACGCCGGCCGCGTCTCGGTATCCCAGCCGACGATGCTCTCGCGCTGGATGTCGTTCATCGCCCGGACCAGCTCCCGGTGCGCCGCCACCAGCACCACCTCGCCCTCGTAGCGGGAGATGGGCAGGGCGGCCATGGCTTCGCGGGAGATTTCGCGGGGGAAGTCGACGGGTAGATTCATAAGGAACGCCACAGAATAGGAATGGCTAATCGTCGAAAACGGTGAAATTTAGCCAACTGTAGTAACCACAATACTCCGCATATGCCCCGCAAACCGGTGCTCATATAGGTACAGCCCCTGCCACGTCCCCAGCATCAATCGTCCCTCGGCCACCGGAATCGTCAGGCTGTTCGACGTAAGTATCGACCGCGCATGCGCCGCCATGTCGTCCGGCCCCTCGGTGTCGTGGACGTAGGCCGGATCGCCGTCGGGCGCCAGGCGCGATAGCAGGGTTTCCAGGTCGCGGCGCACGTCGGGGTCGGCGTTCTCGCAGAGGATGAGCGAGGCGCTGGTGTGCTGCAGGAACGCGGTGCATAAGCCCTTCTTGATGCCGCTCCCGGCGACGGCGCGGGCGACGGCGGCGGTGATGTCGGTGGTGCCGCGGCCCCTGGTGCGGAATTCCAGGACCTGCTGGTCGATCATCGTGCGACGGCGATGGGCTTGGCCCGGAGTTTGTCGATCGAGAGGTACTGCTTGCGCCATTCCTCGAAGGGCAGCTTGTCCTGCGCCTCGATGCGTTGCTGCAGGGCGAGGGATTCCTTGGCCATGGCCTCGAAGCGCCGCGCGGCGGCGGGGGAGAGGGGCAGCGCGCCGAGCGTGGCGCGGTGGGCGACCGACTGGGCGAGGGCGAAGGCGGTGTAGGAGTTGGCGTGCTTCTCGGCCATGGCGGCAAGCACGCGCGCCGACGGGGTGAGCGCGGGGTCGGCGAGCATCGCCGCGGCGTCCGCGTGCGCCACGCGGTAGGCGTCGCCGCCGAACACGGCATCGAGCTGGGCGGCGAGCGGCGCGCACTCGGCGATGAGCTGCCCGCCCCATTCCTCCAGCGCGATCTGTTGCGAGCCGCGCTGCAGCCGGAGGCCGGGCTCGCGGCCGCGCGCGGCGACGGTTTCCTGGTTGCGGCCCACGGTGGCGATTTCGTCGGGCGTGTCGAGCGGGCTGTCGGAGAGCAGGCAGTGCAGCAGGAAGATGTCGATGAAGCGGCACACCGGCGCGGTGATGCCGATGGGGGCGAAGGGGTCGAGGTCCATGAGGCGCACTTCGACGTATTCGACGCCGCGCTCGCGCAGCGCGTGCAGCGGCCGCTCGCCCGAGCGGATGCGCCGCTTGGGGCGCACCTTGCCGTAGAACTCGTTCTCGATCTGCAGCAGCGCGGTGGAGAGCTGCTGGTATTCAGGACCGCCGCTCGCGGCGGTAGCGCCGGCTTTGAAGATGCCGATCTTCTCGTAGGCGGGCCAGGTGCGCGTCATCGCCTCTTCCAGCGACCTGCCGTAGGTTTCGAGGTCGTTGAAGCTAGCCGCGATGGAATCCTGCGCCTCGCTCTGGTAACCCAGGCGCCCCATGCGCAGCGTGGTGGCGTGCGGCAGGTACAGGGTGCCGGGCTTGAGTTCGCGCAGGCCGTGCCCGCTGTACTGGTGGCCCGCGACGAAGCTGGAGCACACCGCGGGCGAGGCGCCGAACAGGTAGAACAGCAGCCAGCCGTGGCGCCGGAAGTTGCGGATCAGCGGGAAATACTCGGCGGTGCCCAGGCCCGGCAGCGACCAGTTGTAGTGGATGCCGCTGATCGCCTGCATGCGCCGCCCGTAGCGGTTGGCGAGGCCCATGCGGTACACGCTCTTGGCGCGGCCGATGTTGGAGCGGCCGTACTGGCCGATGGGGATCGAGTCGTCCGCGGGCAGCTGGCAGGGCATGCTCGAGCCCCACAGCAGCTCCTCGCCGATGGCGCCGTAGGTGACCTGGTGGATCTGCGTCAGCTCCGCGAGGCAGGCCTCTGCGCCGTGCAGCGCGGCGGTGATGAGCTCCAGCTGCGATTCGCTGAAGTCGGTGGTGATGTGCGGGTGGGTGAGCGTCGAGCCCAGCGCCACCGGATGCGGCGTGACCGCGAGCCGGCCGTCGGGCCGCACGCGCAGCGACTCCTTCTCGATGCCGCAGCGCATGCCCTTGATGACAGCGGGGTCGGGAAGTTTTTTCATGCGGTCCCGGAAGATAGAGGCAAATCAGGCCTTCCGCCAGTGCGCTATCGCACAGACCTCCGGGGCGCCACGAAGCAGCATGGCGCCATGAAAACACCTCTCGAAACGTTCATGGCGCCCTATTCCGCATGGCTGAACGCCAGCTGGTCGGTGCTCACGGGCATGCCCCTGCCGGGGCCGGAAGAAAGCCCCAAGGCGGTGCAGGCCGACGCCGAGCAGGAATGGGAGCACGAAGGCGGCAGCCTCAGGCCTTGACGGCGGCTTCGAGCGCCTCCCAGCGCTCGAGCTTGTGGTGCAGCAGTTGCTCGATCTCGCCGATGCGCTGCTGGTCGGCGCGCAGGACCCCGGGCGGCTGCCTGTAGTACTCGGGCGCGTGCATCTTCGCCATCAGCACCTGCTGCTCGGCTTCCAGCGTTTCGATTTCCTTCGGCAGCGCTTCCAGTTCGCGCGTTTCCTTGTAGCTCAGCTTGGGTTTTTTCTTTTCCCGGACCGGAAGCTCTTTTTTGAAAGAATCCTTTTCCGTTCCCGCGGGCCGTTGCCGCAGCCAGTCGGAATAGCCGCCCACGTACTCCTTCCAGGTGCCGTCGCCTTCTGCC
>CAZPNH010000243.1:0-4458 GCA_964587635.1 uncultured Bordetella sp. | reverse complement strand
GCGGCCAAGCTGGCCAACGTCGGCGTGCCGCTGGTGATGAAGCGCATCGTCGACGGCCTCGACGCGAAGGTGGCCGTGGTCGCGGTGCCGGTCGCGCTGCTCGCTTCCTACGGCCTGCTGCGCTTCTCGACCACGCTGTTCGGCGAACTGCGCGACGTGGTGTTCGTGCGCGTCGCCCAGCATGCCATCCGCAACGTGGCGCTCAACGTCTTCCGCCACCTGCACGGCCTGTCGCTGCGCTTCCATCTCGACCGCCAGACCGGCGGCATGACGCGCGACATCGAGCGCGGCACGCGCGGCATCTCGACGCTGCTCACCTACATGCTGTTCTCGATCATCCCGGTGATCCTGGAATTCGCGCTGGTGGCGGCGGTGCTGTTGAAGAAATTCGACTGGCATTTTGCCGCCGTCACCTTTGGCGCGGTGGTGGTCTACCTCGCCTTCACCATCGCGGTGACCGAGTGGCGCATCGACATCCGGCGCCGCGCCAACGAGCTCGACTCCAAGGCCAACACGCGCGCCATCGACAGCCTGCTCAACTACGAGACGGTGAAGTATTTCGGCAACGAGGAGTTCGAGGCGCGGCGCTACGACGCCAACCTGCGCAAATACGAGGACGCGGCGGTGCGCTTCGAGTCCTCGCTCGGGCTGCTCAACATCGGCCAGAGCCTGGTGATCGCCGCGGCGGTGACCGCGCTGATGTTCCTCGCCGCCGACGGCGTGGCGGCGGGCGCGCTCACGCTGGGCGACCTGGTGCTGGTCAACGCCCTGCTGATCCAGCTCTACATCCCGCTCAATTTCCTCGGCATGGTGTACCGCGAGATCAAGCAGTCGCTGCTCGACATGGACCGCATGTTCCGGCTGCTCGGCGAAAACCGCGAGGTCGCCGACAGGCCCGGCGCGTCCGACCTGCCGGCGGGGCCGGCGACCGTGGAATTCAGGAACGTGAGCTTTTCGTATGAGCCCGCGCGGCAAATCCTGTTCGATGTCAGCTTTACCATTCCGGCGGGCCAGCGCGTGGCGGTGGTCGGGCACTCAGGCTCCGGCAAATCGACGCTGGCGCGGCTGCTGTTCCGCTTCTACGACGTGACCGGCGGCGCGATTCTCGTGAACGGCGTGGACATCAAGGACGCCAGGCAATCCAGCGTGCGCGGCGCGATCGGCATCGTGCCGCAGGACACGGTGCTGTTCAACGACACGATCCGCTACAACATCCACTACGGCCGGACGGCGGCTGGCGAAGACGAGGTGATCGAGGCGGCGCGCGCCGCGCACATCCACGACTTCATCCTGACGCTGCCGCTGAAATATGAAAGCATGGTCGGCGAGCGCGGGCTCAAGCTGTCGGGCGGCGAGAAGCAGCGGGTGGCGATCGCGCGCGCGCTGCTCAAGGACCCGCGCATCCTGATCTTCGACGAGGCCACCTCGGCGCTGGACTCGAAGTCGGAGAAGGCGATCCAGGCCGAGCTGGAACGGATTTCCGTCGGGCGCACCACGCTGGTCATCGCGCATCGCCTCTCGACCGTGATGGATGCCGACATGATCCTGGTGCTCAACCACGGCCGCGTCGTCGAGCGGGGTACGCATCGCGAACTGCTGGCCGCGGCAGGCGAATACAGCCGCATGTGGGCGCTGCAGCAGGAGGCCGCCCAGGCCGAGGCGCTGCTGGAAAAGGCCAAGGCGGCTTGAAGTGGTGTTAAGTTCCTCTTCTAGGCTATTAATTTTCCTTGCATTTTTTAATTCCCTCGGGCTACACTCGCGCTGCTTGCGCATCTGGACGGGCATGCAGAACACGGAACGAAGCCTGCACCACCTGGAAAAAATCGTCGCCATCGCCGCGCTCGCGGCGGTGCTCGCGCTGACGATCGGCTTCGCCCAGGCCGCCGACCAGGCGAAAGGCGGCAGGAAATCGGACGAAGTCTTCCTGCGCTCCGCGGTGGTGCTGGTGCAGGACGCGGCGAGCGGCGAGACGCTGATATCGAAGAATCAGGGCGCGATCCTGCCGATCGCCTCCATCACCAAGCTGATGACCGCCATCGTGGTCCTCGACGCGAACCTGAACCTGGACCAGCGCGTCGTGATCAGCGACGAGGACTACGACACCGTCAAGGGCACGCGCTCGCGGCTGCGTCCGGGCACCGTGCTCACGCGCAGCGAGCTGCTGCTGCTTGCGCTGATGTCCTCGGAAAACCGCGCCGCGTTTTCGCTGGCGAGAACGTACCCGGGCGGCACCGAACCCTTCGTCGCCGCCATGAATGCCAAGGCGCGCGCGCTCGGCATGAACGACACGCGCTTCGTCGATCCGACCGGGCTTTCCTCCGCCAACGTTTCCAGCGCGCCGGACCTGGCGCGGCTGGTCGCCGCGGCGCACCAGTATCCGCTCATCCGCCAGTATTCGACCCGCGGCGGCGCCACCGTGCAGGCGCTCGGCCGGCCGCTCGACTACCACAACACCAACGGCCTGGTGCGCAGCGAGCAATGGGATATCGGCGTGCAGAAGACCGGTTACATCAGCGAGGCCGGCCGCTGCCTGGTGATGCGCGTGCGCCTGGCGTCGCGCGAAGTCATCGTGGTGCTGCTCGATTCCTGGGGCAAGCTGTCCCGCGTCGGCGACGCCAACCGCATCAAAAAGTGGCTCGAGACCCACGCCCCCGCGGGCTCCCGCGGCTAGGGCAATCCCGATTTTTCGGTTAGGTGGTGCCCGCGGACAGCTTCCGCGAGGACGTCATCGCAGGGCTGTCGCTGCCGCAGAAGGCCCTGCCCCCCAAGTATTTCTACGACGCGAAGGGCAGCCGCCTGTTCGAGGCGATCTGCCGCCTGAAGGAGTACTACCCGACGCGCAGCGAACTTGCGCTCATGCGCGCGTGCATCGGCGACATCGCGCGTTTCGCCGGCGCCGCCGGTTCCGCCGCCGTCACGCTCATCGAGTACGGCAGCGGCGAAAGCATGAAGTCGCGCCTGCTGATCGAGGCGTTGCGTCCGGCGGCCTATGTGCCGGTGGACATATCGGACGACGCGCTGCGCAGCGCTGCGGCGAAGCTGCGGCGCCGCTTCCCGCGGCTCGACATCCTCGCGGTGCACGGCGATTTTTCGCGGCCGCTGAAAATTCCGATGGGCGCCGGCGCGAGCGCATCTTCCGGCCGCCGCGTGGTGTACTTTCCCGGTTCCACCATCGGTAACCTGACGCCCGAGGAAGCGCATGCCTTCCTGCGCATGACGCGCGGGCAGGTGGGCCCGAGCGGCGCGATGCTGGTCGGCGTCGACCTGACGAAGGACGCCAACGTCCTGCACGCCGCCTATAACGACGCGCGCGGCATCACCGCGGCGTTCAACATGAACCTGCTGGCGCGCATCAACCGCGAGCTGGGCGGCGACTTCCGGCTGCAGTGCTTCCGCCACTACGCTTTCTACAACGCGCCCATGGGCCGCATCGAAATGCACCTCGTGTCGCTGGTGCCGCAGAGCGTCAACATCGGCGACTACCGTTTCGCCTTCGGCAAGGGCGAATCCATCCACACCGAGAATTCCTACAAGTATTCGATCGACGGTTTCCGCGCGCTCGCCGCCAGCGCGGGTTTCAGGGGGGAGAAGGTCTGGCTGGACGGGAAGGCGCTTTTCTCCCTCCACGGCCTCGTCGCGGACTAGACGGCGCCTATCCTGGCCGCGTCTTTCCGGTGGCCGATGGCGTGCGCGATGCGCTCGGCGGATTCCTTCACCAGCGGGCCCCAGGCGGGCTTCATGCGGTCGGCGGGCGAGGAAATCGACAGCGCGGCGATCAGCTGGCCGGCGTCGTCGCGCACCGCGGCCGCGACGCAGCGCACGCCGAGTTCGGCTTCCTCCGAGTCGGTGGCCCAGCCCTGGCGCTGGATGCGCTCGAGTTCGCGCTCGAGCAGCGGCAGGCTGCTCAGCGTGTTCTTGGTGTGCGAGGTAAGGCCGGTGCGCTTGGCGTATTCGCGCAGCTTGGCGAAGCCTTCCTCCAGCAGGAACAGCTTGCCCGCGGCGGTGATGTGCAGCGCGGCGAGCGCGCCGATGACGTGCACCACGCGCATCGCCGAGCGGACCGAAGAGGTGCGCTCGACGTAGACGATTTCGTCGTCGTGGCGCACCGACAGGTTCACGGTCTCGCCGATCTGCGCGTGCAGTTCGCGCATCACCGGCAGCGCCATCTCGCGCACGTTGATGCGCATCTTCACCAGGTTGCCGAGTTCCAGCAGGCGCATGCCGAGCCGGTAGCTGCCGGGCTCGATGCGGTCGACGATGCGGTCGGCGGCCATCGCGGAAAGGATCCGGTGCGCGGTGGACGGGTGCAGCCCGGTGTACTGCGCCACCTGCTTGAGCCCCAGCGGTTCGGGATGCCCGGCGAGCACGTCGAGCAGCTTCATCATGCGCGCGATGACCTGGATCGGATTTTTCTGTTCGCTCTTGGCCGGCGGCATGGGGGTGGCATTGTATCCCACG
>CAZPNH010000242.1:0-4461 GCA_964587635.1 uncultured Bordetella sp. | reverse complement strand
GCGCGGCCGTTGCCCATGCCGCTGCCCGGACTCTGGCCCGCGCCGATGACGATGGCCGTTTTATTTTTCAGTCTCATCAGTCGACCTTCATGCCCGTGGCCTTGATCACCGCGGCCCATTTGGCGATGTCCTCGCGCAGGAATTTGCCGAACTCCGCGGGCGTCATGCCCATCGGCACCGCGCCCTGTTTTTCCCAGCCGTCCCTGACGTCGGGCGAGCGCAGGATTTTCAGGGTCTCGGCGTTGAGCTTGTCGATCACCGGCCGCGGCGTGCCCGCGGGCGCCATCAGGCCGAGCCAGATGGTCGCTTCATAGCCCGGCACGCCGGCCTCGGCCACCGTCGGGATCTCGGGCGTTACCGCCGAGCGCAGCTTGCCGGTGGTCGCCAGCCCCTTCAGCTTGCCGCTGCGCACGTGCGAAATGATGGTGCTGATGGCGTCGAACATCATGTCCACCTGGTTGCCGAGCAGTGCGGCGCGCGCCTGGTCGCTGCCCTTGTGCGGCACGTGCACGATGTCCACGCCCGCCATCGCCTTGAACAGCTCCCCCGCGAGGTTGTAGGGCGTGCCCGGACCGGAAGAGGCGTAGTTCAGCTTGCCGGGAGAGGCCTTGGCGAGCGCGATGAACTCGCGCAGGTTGCTGGCCGGCACCGCCGCGTTGATCGCCATCAGCAGGTCCTGCGAATTGACGCCGGTGACGGGCGCGAGGTCCTTCATCAGGTCGTAGGGTTTCTTCGGGATCAGCGTCTCGTTGACGGTGTGCGTGTTCGACATCATGAGCAGCGTGTAGCCGTCGGGCGCCGACTTGGCCACCGCGTCGCTGCCCACGACCGCGCCGCCGCCGGGCCGGTTCTCCACCACGAAGGGCTGGCCGAGCGACTCCGACAGCTTCGCGCCGACGAAGCGCGCGTACAGGTCGGCCGAGCCGCCGGCGCCGAAGGGCACGATGATTTTGACGGAGCGGGCCGGATAGGCTTGGGCTTTTATTTCTCCATGAAATAAAAAGAGGCCCAAAAGCGCGACTGCGATACGGTGCATGAACTCCTCCTGGTGCGCAGCTTAGAATAGCCGGGCGAAAATGAACACCCGAAAATCGAAAATCATCCCGATCCTGCCCTCCCGCGCGACGGTCGAAGGCCTGGATCGCGCGCCGCACCGCGCTTTCCTGCGCGGGCTGGGCCTTTCGGACGCGGACATCAGGCGGCCGTTCGTCGGCGTCGCCTCCACCGACGGCCGCGTCACACCCTGCAACGCGCTGCTCGGCTCGCTCGCGCGCGAAGCCTGCACCGGCGTGCGCGACGCGGGCGGCACGCCGTTCGATTTCGCCTCGATCTCGGTGGCCGACTCCATGTCCATGAACCACGGCGGCATGCGCTACTCGCTGGTGTCGCGCGAAATCATCGCCGACGGCGTCGAGGCGGTGGTGCGCGGCCACGCCTACGACGCCTTGGTCACCTTCGCCGGCTGCGACAAGACGCTGCCCGGGATGATGATGGCGATGGTGCGGCTGAATCTTCCCTCGGTGTTCATGTACGGCGGCGCCGCGCTGCCCGGGCGGCTGCACGGCAGGGACGTGACGGTGCTCGACACCTACGAGGCGGTCGGCGGCGTGTACGCGGGCACCGTAACGCGCAAGGAACTCGACAAGCTGGAGCACGTCTGCCTGCCGGGGCTCGGTTCCTGCCCGGGGCAGTTCAGCGCCAACACCATGGCGATGGTGTCCGAAACGCTCGGCCTCGCGCTGCCCGGCTCGGCGACCATGCCGGCGGTGGCGCACGAGCGCGCCGCGCAGGCGCGCGAAGCGGGGCGCGTGACCATGGAGCTGCTGAAGAAGGGCGGTCCGCTGCCGCGCGAGCTGGTGACGCGCAAAAGCCTCGAGAACGCCTGCGCCGCGGTGGCGGCGACCGGTGGCTCGACCAACGCGGGGCTGCACATCCCGGCGATCGCGCACGAGGCGGGCATCAAGTTCTCGCTGGACGATCTTGCCAGGGTGTCGAAGCGTACGCCTTACCTCGCCGACATGAAGCCCGGCGGGAAATATCTTTCCAAGGACCTGCATGAAATCGGCGGCGTCTACGCGGTGCTGAAGGAACTGCTCAAGCGCGGTGGCCTGCACGGCGATTGTTTGACGATCTTCGGCACTTCCCTCGAAAAGGAATTGCTCGGCCATCCAGGGGCCGACGGGAAAGTCATTCCGCACAAACCCATATCTCCGACGGGCGGCATCGTCGTGCTCAAGGGCAACCTCGCGCCCGATGGCGCGCTGCTGAAGGTCGCGGGCCTGAAATCGCAGCGCTTCGAGGGCCGGGCGCGCGTATTCGATTCCGAGGAAGCCTGCGTGGAGGTCGTGCGCAAGCGCACCTACAAACCGGGCGACGTCCTGGTGATCCGCTACGAAGGCCCGAAAGGCGGCCCCGGCATGCGCGAAATGCTGGGCGTCACGGCGCTGCTCTACGGGCAGGGCGTGGGCGAGAAGGTCGCGCTGGTCACCGACGGCCGCTTCTCCGGCGCGACGCGCGGCATGATGGTGGGATATGTGTCGCCGGAGGCGGGCGTGGGCGGGCCGCTCGCTCTGGTGCGGGACGGGGACAGGATTTTGATCGACGCAGCGCAGGGGATTTTGAATTTGCTCGTGTCTGCCGGTGAATTGAAAAAGCGAAAAGCCAAAATGCCCAGGCAATCCCTTTCCGGCGTCCTCGAAAAATACGCGGCGCAGGTGGGCTCCGCATTCCGCGGCGCTGTCACGCACAGCGGGCCGCGCAAATGAAGCTCGGCTATATCGGCATCGGCCTGATGGGCAAGCCCATGGTCCTGCGCCTGCTCGCCGCGGGCCATGAGGTGACGGTCTGGAACCGCAGCCGCGACAAGCTCGCGCCCGTGGTGGAGAAGGGAGCGAAGGCCGCGGTATCGCCGGCGGAAGTCGCGCGAGCCGCAGACATCGTGATGATGTGCGTGACCGACCAGAAGGCTGCGGAAGAGGTGCTGTTTTCTGCCGAGGGCGTTATTCACGGCACCGCGACGCTCGTCATTGATTTCTCCAGTATCGCGCCCGCGTCGGCGCGCGACTTCGCCCATCGGCTGCAGGCGAAAGGCATCGGCATGATCGACGCGCCGGTGTCGGGCGGTGTCCCGGGGGCGGAGAAGGGCACGCTCGCCATCATGGCCGGCGGCATGGCGGAGGACATCGAGCGCGCGCGACCGGTGGTGATGCACCTCGCGCAGCGCTTCACGCGCATGGGCGACTCGGGCGCGGGGCAGGTGACCAAGCTGTGCAACCAGATCATCGTCGGCAGCCTGTTCCCGGTGCTCGCCGAGGCGGTGCGCCTCGCGGAAGCGGCGGGCGTGGACGCGAAGCGCCTGCCCGAAGCGCTCAAGGGCGGTTTCGCCGACTCGCTGCCGCTGCAGATCTTCGGCGCGCGCATGGCCGCGCGCAACTTCGAGCCGCCGCTGGGCGCGAACAACATCATGCTCAAGGACCTGGAGAATGCCGCCGCGGTGGCGAAAGAGTTCGGCGTGCCGCTGCCGATGGCGCGCACGGCCGCGGAGCTCTACCGTCTGCTCGCGGCCCAGGGCAAGGGTGAAAAAGATCCGGCGGTGCTGATTGATCTTCTGAGCGGCATTGCGCCACATCCTCGGTGACCAATCAGCCAGGCGGGACGCCGGCACCATGCAGGGTGTAGAGCGAGACTTTTCCTCCATAACCCCGGATTTCGGCGTCTGCGACCTTGATCAGATCAAAGCCCGGACAGCGTTCCGCGGTTTTCTCCGACAGCAGGATTCGGGTGCCGTATTCCTTGTTGAGTGTCTCGATCCGGGAGGCGAGATTGACCGCGTTGCCGTGGACCGTGTAGCTCAGCCGGCCGCGCGAACCGACCGCTCCCGCCACGACTTGCCCGGTCGAGATGCCGATCCGGTTGCGTATGCGCACGCCGGCGAAATCGCGTTCGTCCGCCGCGCGCACCAGTTCGATCGCCGCGCGCAGCGCGTTAGCGCCATGATCTGGGTCGGCTAGCGGCAGGTTGAACACCGCCAGCACCGCGTCGCCCTGGAACTGCGTGATCACGCCGCGATAGCGTTCCACGATTTCCCCCGCGACCGCGAAGTAGGCGTTCAGGAATTCGACTACGCCCTGCGGCCCGAGCGAGTCGGTCAGCAGCGTGAAATCTTCGATGTCGCAAAGCAGGACGGTGACCTTGGCCTCGGCAGGCTCCAGGCGGCCGCCGCCGGCGAGCAGGCGGCGCGCCACTTCCTCCGGGAGCAGGCGCCCCAGGGTCTCGCGAATCATGCCGCGCTCGCGCAACCCCTCGACCATCCGGTTGAAGGAGCGGCTCGCCTCGTCGAATTCCACGATCCGGCTTCCCTGCAGCACCGGGACCTCCGCCAGCCGGTCCTCGCGGACCGCTGTCGCCGCGCGCGCAAACGCTTCCACCGGGCCGCTCAGGCGCCGGCCCACGAGCGCGGCG
>CAZPNH010000241.1:0-4463 GCA_964587635.1 uncultured Bordetella sp. | reverse complement strand
GCTCGCTCAGCGCGAGTCCGCTGGACACCGCGGGCGGCTTCGGCATCTCGGCCATTTTCGCGCCGCAGAACCGCGAGCGCGTCGAGCGCGCCATCCGCGAGGAACTGGACCGCGTGCTGGACCAGGGCTTCACGGACGAGGAAGTGGCGGCGGGCAAGAAAGGCTTCCTCGAAGCGCGCGCCGTGGCGCGCTCGCAGGACCGCGGCATCGCCGGCCGCCTCTCGACCTACCTGTTCATCGGCCGCACCTTCGCCTGGGACATCGACTTCGAGAAGCGCATCGCCGTGCTCACGCCGGCGGAGATCCGCGACGCGCTGCGCCGCTACATCGACCCGAAGAAGCTCTCGGTATTGAAGGCGGGCGACTTCCGCTAGGGAAATCGGCGCAGCCTGCATTCTGTTCGGCAGCGAACAGAGAAAACCCCGGGGAGCGGGCGACACTCGCCCATCGTCTTAACCCCGAGGAGATGCAGATGAACTGGGATCGCATTGAAAGCGACTGGACGCGGATCAAGGTCAAAGTCCAGCGGCAGTGGAACAAGCTTACCGACGCGCATCTCGACGGCATCGCCGGGAAGCGCGAACACCTGGTCGGCGGGATCCAGGAGCATTACCGCGTCGGCCAGACCGAAGCCGAGCGCCAAGTCAAGGACTGGGAGGACAGCAACCAGGATATTTTCGCGGAAACCGCGGCCGCGGCCCGCAAGCACAAAGGCGATCTGAAGGGCGCCTGAGCGCGCCCCGCGCTAGCGGGCCTTGAGCAGGTCCCGGATTTCTTCCAGCAGCACTTCCTGCCTCGGCGGCGCCTTGGGTTCCGCCGGCTTGGGTTCCTCGCGTTTCATGCGGTTGATCAGTTTCACGAACAGGAAGATCGCCCAGGCCACGATCAGGAAATCCAGGCAGGTCTGCAGGAACTTGCCGTACTTGAGCGTCGCCGAGCCGACGTTGATGGCGAGGCCGCTGAAGTTGAGGCCGCCCATGAGGACGCCGAGCACCGGCATGATCACGTCCTCGACCAGCGAGCTCACGATCTTGCCGAAGGCGGCGCCGACGATCACGCCCACCGCCAGGTCCATGACGTTGCCCTTGACCGCGAACTCGCGGAACTCCTTCACGATGCTCATGCCTTTCCCCTAGTCGATCGGATCGTAGCGCACTTCGAGAATTTCAAGCTCTTCGACGCCGCCGGGCGTCTTCAGCACCACCGTGTCTCCCTCGCGCGCCTTGATCAACGCCTTCGCGACCGGCGAAATCCATGAAATCCGGTTCCTCGGCGAATCGGTCTCATCGACCCCGACGATCGTGATCGTCTTGTTCCGGAGTTTTACGGTCGCCCCGAAGAACACCTGGTCGCTGTCCCGGCCCGCCGACTGGACCACTTCGGCCACCTCCAGCCGCTTGATCAGGAAGCGCACCCGCCGGTCGATTTCGCGCAGCCGCTTCTTGCCGTAGAGATAGTCGCCGTTCTCGGAGCGGTCGCCGTTCTTGGCCGCCCAGGACACGGTGCGGACCACCTCCGGGCGCTCGGCCTCCACGAGCTGCTTCAATTCGGCCTTGAGGCGCGCATAACCGGCCGGGGAGATGTAGTTTTTCGCCGGGGGCGGCGCGGGCTCGGCCCGCGGCTCCTCGTCGTCGTCCTCGGACTCGCGCACGAACGCCTTGGACATGGCGCGGAATTTTACACGTTTCACCCTTGTATTCCGCCCTTGCAAGCCCGCCCGCCAGACAGGAGAATCCGGGGTGCGGGCTCAGAACCGCGGCGATTCCCGGGGGAACTGGACATGGCGCTACAGAAGACTGTCGAAAAAGACGACCTGCTGACCAGGATGCGGATCCGCGAGGTGCTGCTGTTCGGCCTCATCGCGCTGGCCGCGGTCCTCGCCCAGCTGCCGACGGAGGTGCTCGAGGACCACGGCATCAACCGCAACTACCTGCTGGGCGTGCTCGGCTGCGGCATCGTGCTGGGCCTGTTCTTCTACCTGCGGTTCTTCTTCTTCCTCGCGGTGGTGCTGCTGATCCTCGCCGCCAACCTGGACCAGCAGATCTCGGAATACATCCACATCTCCAAGATCCCGGTGATCCTCGCGCTGGTGGCGATGGTCGGCATCTCGCTCATCAACTACTTCGTCAAGCTGATGCCCACGGGCCTCGAGCCCAAGCCCAAGGAAAAGAGCCCGGAGGGCATACGCGCGCTGTTCTACGCCATCGAGAAGAGCAACCTGGTGTACGCGCAGAAAGTGCTGCAGATGAATTTCGATCCCAACGTGCAGCACGAAAACGGCTACACGGCGCTCGCCTATGCGGCGATGAAGGGCAACGGCCGGATGGTCGAGCTGCTGCTGCGCAACGGCGCCGACCCGACCGTGACCACCAAGGAAGGCGATACACCGGTGGAGCTCGCGCTGCGCCTCGGCCACTCCGAGGTCGCCGACATCCTCAAGACCGCGCGCCTGCAGATGGCGGCGGGCGAAGCCCCGGCGCCGGCCGCGGCGGAGCCCAAGCCCGCGTGAGGGGGTTTCTTGCCGCGCTGCTGTTGTGCGCGGCGGGCCAGGCGGCGGCGCAGAAGCTGCCGCTGGAGCGGATCCAGCTTCCGCCCGGTTTCCGCATCGAGGTATACGCGCAGGTCCCCGTCGCCCGCTCGCTCGCGCTGGGCGCCAAGGGCACGCTGTTCGTCGGCAGCCGCGCCGGTGGCGCGGTATACGCGGTTTCCCCTGATGGCAAGGTCGCCAAGATCGCCGACGGCTTCAGCGCGCCCAACGGCGTGGCCTTCAAGGACGGGACGCTGTACGTCGCCGAAATCAGCAGGATTCTCAAAATAGAGAATGCGGAAACCAGTCCGGCAAAACCGGAAGTCGTCTACGACAAGCTGCCGGGCGACGCGCACCACGGCTGGAAATTCATCCGCTTCGGCCCCGACGGCAACCTGTACGTGCCCATCGGCATGCCCTGCAACGTCTGCGAGCGCGACGGCTACGGACTGATCGGCTTCCTCGACCTGAAAACGCGGGAGTTCAAGGTCCACAGCAGGGGCGTGAGGAATTCGGTCGGCTTCGACTGGCAGCCGGGTACGCGCGAGCTGTGGTTCACCGACAACGGGCGCGACTGGCTGGGCGACGACCTGCCCGCCGACAAGCTCAACCGCGCGCCGCGCGCCGGCCTGCACTTCGGCTTTCCGTACTGCCACCAGGGCGACCTGCCGGATCCGGAATTCGGCCGCGCGCGTAAATGCGCGGAGTTCGAGCCGCCGGCGCAAAAGCTGGGCGCCCATGTCGCCGCGCTCGGCATGCGCTTCTACACGGGCACGATGTTTCCGCCCGAATACCGCAACCAGATATTCATCGCGGAACATGGCTCGTGGAATCGCTCGAAGAAAGCCGGGTATCGGATTTCGTTGGTAAAAACGGACGGAAATAAAGTCACCTCCTACCAACTCTTCGCCCAGGGCTGGCTGCAGGGAGAGTCGGCCTGGGGAAGGCCGGTGGACCTGGAGGTGCTGCCCGACGGTTCGCTCGCCGTTTCCGATGACGAGGCCGGGGTGATCTATCGAATCAGCTATGCCGCGGCGCGCTGAGATACTGTAAACTTGTACATGTAGGCCCTACCGGTAGGCAATCGCGCGATCCACGGCAAGGGGACGCCGCGCTGCGAAAAACCTGCCAAGTCTTTGGAAGATTTGGATAAGAAGCTGTCTTCGGCGTCGCGCGCAGGCGGCCCACAGCTAGTGCTTTATCAATTAAAAAAATCTCTGTACGATCAATAGCATGTAACTGATACTTGATGTGAGACCATAAAAAAAAACATGAATACCGATAACACGACCCTCAATCCCGCCGCCGTCCTGCCCGACCAGGAGATCTGCCGCGAAGCGCTGATCGAGAAGTACGCCAAGGGCGAGGAATCCTCCGCGGAACAGGTCCGCCGCCGCGTCGCGCGCGCGCTCGCCCAGGTCGAAGCCGAGGGCGACCGCGCCAAGTGGGAAAAACGCTTCTACGGCGCGCTGGAAGACGGCTTCATCCCCGCGGGGCGCATCAATTCCGCGGCCGGCGTGCAGCTGCAGGCCACCCTGATCAACTGCTTCGTGCAGCCGGTCGGCGACTCGATTTCCGAGGTCGTGGACGGCAAGCCCGGCATCTACACCGCCCTCGCCGAAGCCGCCGAGACCATGCGGCGCGGCGGCGGCGTCGGCTACGACTTCTCCTCCATCCGCCCCAAGGGCGCCGAGGTGAAGGGCACGCGCTCGCGCGCGAGCGGCCCGGTGTCCTACATGCGCGTGTTCGACCGCTCCTGCGAAACGGTGGAATCGGCGGGCGCGCGCCGCGGCGCGCAGATGGGCGTGCTGCGCTGCGACCATCCGGACATCGAGGATTTCATCCACGCCAAGGACAAGGGCGACCTCGCGAATTTCAACGTGTCGGTCGGCGTCACCGATGCGTTCATGCAGGAGGTAGAGAGCGACGGCCAAGT
>CAZPNH010000240.1:0-4473 GCA_964587635.1 uncultured Bordetella sp. | reverse complement strand
GGATGTGCCGGTGTAGTTCAGGGTCGTGGCGTTGGCGGCATTCTGTCCGGTGAAGGTGAAGACCGGCACGTTCCCTGCCGTATAGCCGAACGACTGGCCGATATAAGTGAAACTGCGTTTCGATCCGGAGGGGGGGGTCTGGCAAGAGCTGTCGGCTGCACCGAATGTCTGGAGTTGCGGCGCGGAGCCGGTGGCGGTCACCACGAAATGATCGGGTACAAAGCGTCCCACGTTGAAGTTGGAGCCGACGACGTAGCGCTGGGCTGTGCTCGAATCGGCAAGATCCACGTTCGCCCAACTCTGGTCCTCGAGCCGCATGCTGAAGGAGCCGGCGTCGCTGTAGCTTGCGGTGGTCGTCGTCACGGTTCCGGTGGCTGTACCGGCGGTGCTGGGGCTCCAGGTACCGGGCGTCACCGTCCCGATCACACAACTGCCGCAGCCCGTGGGCAGGAGCAAACTCACGGTTACGACGGTCGGCGTGCCGTAGTATTTCGTAGTTGTGGCGCCCAGCGAATTTTGACCGGTAGCCGCGATCTGGAAAGGCTGCCCGGCTTTGTGCACCACGCCGCCGGTTGCAGTGATGTTGTTGAGCGTGCGCGGAGAGGCGCCGGTGGCAGTCTGCCAGTCCTGGTCTGTCAACGCGACCGAGAACGTGCTGGGGCGGATCGCGAAGGCGTCGGCGGAGCAACCTTGCTGCGCGCCGGCAGTCATTCTCACTCGCACGTTCTTGTAGGAATCGGGGACGGTGAAATTGATCGTTCCGCTGGTCGCCGCCGCACCGAAATTGATGGTCCCGGTGGCGATGGCGGTCGCCGTGGTCCAGTTCGTCCAGCAATTGCTCGCGGCGACGAAAGGTGCGGTGGTGGTGGTGCCGTCGATGAGATCCACCGTCACGGTCGTCGCGGCGCCAAAGCTTGTCAGCGCGCCGGCGGTCAGGTGGACGACCGTAAGCGTGGTGCTGGTCGGGGCACTGTTGAATGCCGTGCCGGAAATTTTCGTTTTTATATAGCCCTGGGCCGAGCCCGCCGGCGTACCCACGGTATCGTAGGCGTTGAGCCGCCCCAATGTTGCGTTGTAGCCGGTCGCCTCGCCGACCGCAAAGTCGCCGATGGCCGTCACGCCGGCCAATACGATCTGCGTGGTGGTGGGAATGGCGTTGAGGGTGGTTGCGTTCCAATTGGTTCCGTCATAGCGCTGTGAGAGGAACGCGGCCGCGGTGGCGGTCGCATCGATGTCGCCGGCGGTGGGGGTTCCCGCGATGTAATTCAAGGTGAGCGTGTAGGTTGTGAACACGACCCCGCCGTTGGTGATGGTCCAGTAGCGGTTGACGTCGTTGGTGGAGTCGATGCCTGACGCCGCTATCTGCGGATGCTCGGCGTTGGTGGTGCTCACCGTGATGTCGCCCGCCACGCTCACCGCCGCGAAGGCGAGGGTGACCGGCGTGTACTTGGAGGTGCCGTTGTTGTTTCCCACCTCGAAGACGCGCGACAGGTTGGCGCCTGAATAGGGCTTGCGCAGATTGCCTTCCACGAAATCGTTGCCGCCGGCGGAGCCGATGTTCGAGCCGTTGCTGACGTAGACGTTGCTTGCGCCGGTGGTGATGCGACCGGCGGTAAGCGTAAGCAAGGTGGTTACCGTGAGGTTCTCGCTGTTCAGGATTAGCTGGCGGGTCGCGACCGCCGCGCTGTTGTTGAGCGTCAGATTGACGAACGTCGTATTCGTCGCGGTGCCCGTGCTGTTCAGGTTTTGCGCGACGGCACCGTTGAAAGTGACGGTCCCGGCGGTATGGGAAAAATTTCCGTTGTCGGTCAGATCACCCGAGATACTGAAGTTGGCCGCAAAAGTGACCGTCCCGCCGGAACTGATGATGAGGTTGTTGTAGGTTCCGCCAGTCTTCCCGGCCTGTGCCGCAGTGCCGTTGTATTCAACGGTGTTGGGCACTCCTGTCGCGGTAAGGGTTGTGACCGTCGCGTTGCCACCGATCTGGAGAGTCTGATTCGCGCCATTGGTGACTGCGCCGGTGCCGCTGAGGGATCCTGCGACGGTGGTCGTCACACCTGCCGTCATGGCGTTGGTGCGTGTATTGGTATTCGCGATCACGTTGCCGGCGAAGATGAGGGCGTTGTTGCCTGCCCAGTTTGCGTTGCCCGTGAACGTGAAGGTCCCCGTTCCTGACGTGAAAGTGCCGTTGTTGGTCAGGGTGCCGCTCATCGCGACGGGCGCGTTCACCACCGAGTTGTCCCACACGCCAGGCACGGTGCCGTTGTTGATCGTCACGGCGGCGAATGTTTTCGCTCCCGTTGCCGAGGTGATTTGCAGCGTACCGCCAGCGGCGGCACCGCCCGAAATGGTTGTGGTGCCTGTAACCCCAAAGGTAGTGCCCGCGATCACGAGCGTTCCGCCAGCCACACTGAGCGCGCCGCCGACGGTCACAGTGCCGGCACCGGTCGTGGCAATGCCGGTGCCGGTAGTTTTGTTTACCGTGAGATTGTTGTAGGTGTAACTGCCGACGCTGCCAGCGCCGGTGCCGTTGTAAACGACGGTGCCCGCATTCGCTGTGAACGTGCCGCCGCTCGGCAGATCGCCGCCAACGTTTAGTGTGCCTGCGCCCGTGAATGTGACGAGCGAATTGGTGTTGGTGATACTGACATCGTTCGTAATGTTTACGTTACCTGTGCTGATGCTGATGCGTGCCTGTTGGGCGGCACCTCCCCCTCCCAGCACCAGGCTGTCCAGATTTGCAGTCCCGGCACCGACGGCGAGCACGTTTATATTGTTGTTGCCCGGATTGTTTACCGTTACGGCGCCGGCAACATTGAGTGTAGCCGTCGCCGCCGAAAGCGTGAGCGAACTCACTCCGTTGAGCGCGTTGTTGCCGATAGCGACGCTGGCGACGTTTGGCGTCGAGAATCCCGCGGGAATAGTCACCGCCCGCAAAGTCGCTCCTTCCCCGATGAACACGGCGTCGCCGGCAAGCGGAACGCAGTTGCAGGTTGCGCCCCCCGAGCTATTCGACCAGGTGGTTCCTACATTCCACGCTGCACTTGCAATCGCGAACCGATTTGCCGCCAGCGCCTGATCGGGCACTGCGCTGAGGAGGCCTAACAACAGCGCACCCAGCCAGGCCATTGATCCGGTTTTGCAGGGGTTCATGCGGCAGAGAATACCGGGCGGAAGGACCGGCGCAAGGACATCGTTAACGCAGTCTCACCGCGCCAGGCGCTCGAGGCGCGCGCGGGTCGTTTCTTTGTTTTGCCGCACATTTCCCTGCGGAACTGTGCTCCTGTCTTGCAAATACTGACAGCGCAGTTCCCCGTCTGCGTCTAGCATTGCGGCCACGCTGGCGGACAGTTCTAGTATGCTGCCGATGCGCTGGATAAAAAGATAAATCCCGAGTTCGCGGCCGGGGCAGGGGCATCGGCTGAAAATCCATTGACAACAAGGTGTTACTAGTTTAAGTTAAAGTAGGATCAATCTGGGCGACGAATCCGATGAAGTGGTTTGGCTCGACGCAGAAGGAACCGGGATGGATGGCGATCTCGCTGGCTGAGAATCGGCTGCGCTACGTTCACGGCCGTTTTTCCGCATCCGGCAAGTCCGCCGTGACCCGTTTCGGCAGTGCGGATATCGAAGCCAAGCCGGACGCAGTCGAAAAGCTCGCCAAGGAACTGCATTTCGCGCAGCACCAGTGCGCGACGATCCTGCGTCCCGGGGAATACCAGATGCTCGTGGTGGAAGCGCCGACCGTGCCGCAGGAGGAACTGAAGAGCGCCATCCGCTGGCGTCTCAAGGATCTCCTCGACTACCACCTGGACGACGCCACCATGGACGTGCTCGATATCCCGCCGGGGGCCGATGTCGCGTCGCGCAGCCATTCCATGTACGCGATCACCGCGCGCAATGAGGTCATACAGAAATGCCTCATGGAGTTCGAGGCCGCGGAGATTCCGCTCAGCGTCATAGACATCCCGGAAGTCGCCCAGCGCAACATATCCGCGTTGCACGAGACCAGCGACCGCGGCGCGGCGTTGCTGTACTTCAACAACGAATTCGGCCTGCTCACGATTACCTGCAACGCCGAGCTGTATTTCGCGCGCCGCATCGAGATCGGCCTGACGCAGGTGCTCGCGCTGGCGCCGGAAGAACGCGGGGAACTGTTCGGCCGCGTTGTGCTTGAGTTGCAGCGGACGTTCGACCATTTTGACCGGCAATTCCACTACGTCCCGGTGGCCAAGGTGCTGCTCGGGCCCGAGCCAGAGGAAACGGGCCTGTTCGATACCCTGAAGGAGAATCTGGACCTGCCGGTGGAGCGGGTGAGCTTGCAGGAGCACCTCAGCTTCAACGGGCAGGGAGTGCCCGACCAGGCGACGCAGTGGGAGTTGTTCCACCTGATCGGCGCTTCGCTGCGTCACGAAGCGAAAACGCTCTGACGGTACCGGACCATGGCCCAGCAGATCAATCTGTTCAACCCGG
>CAZPNH010000239.1:0-4473 GCA_964587635.1 uncultured Bordetella sp. | reverse complement strand
CAGGGAGGCGGGTGCGGAGACGCCGCGCTACGTGCCCGCGACGCTCGCCGACCGCTCGGTCGGGCTGCACATCGTCAACGCCATCTGCGCCGCGCTCTACTTCCGGGAGAAAAGCGGCCAGGGCCAGCGCGTGGACGTGCCCATGTTCGAAAGCCTGCTGCAGACGGTGATGGGCGAGCACATGGGCGGCTACACCTACCTGCCGCAGAGCGGCAAACCGGGCTACGCGCGCATGCTGGCCAAGGAGCGCCGGCCCTACGAGACCAGCGACGGCTACGTCTGCGTGCTGGTCTACAACGACAAGCAGTGGCGCGCGTTCTTCGACCTGATCGGCCGGCCCGAGCTGCTCGCCGACCCGAACTACGCCACGCATGAAGCGCGCAGCCGCGATTTCGAGGGCGCCTACGCGCTCATCGCCGCGGAGATGAAAAAGCGCAGCACCGCCGACTGGATCGCCGCCATGGAGCAGACCGACATCCCGGTGCAGCGCATGAACAGCCTCGCCGACATCATCGACGACCCGCATCTCGCCGCCACCGGCTACTTCCGCGCAGTCGAGCATCCCACCGAGGGCAGCATCCGCACCATGGCCGTGCCCTCCGAGTGGTCGGCGTCGCCGCCCGAATACCGGCGCCACGCGCCGCGCCTGGGCGAACACACGCGGGAGGTGCTGCGCGAAGCGGGCTATACCTCGCCCGAGATAGAAGCCTTGATAGGGAGCGGCGCCGCAGTTGCGCCTTCTTGACGCTCGCGGCTCGGATATAATGCCCGCCAGCGCCGATTTGAGGTTCAGCTTGCGGGCGCTCTATAAATTCCGCTAAAGAGACGAGTCGCCAAACCCGTTTCTGCGCAAGCTGAACGGGTTTTTTTCATTTGGGGCACGGCGTGATCGTCCAAGCGCGCAAGGCGGAATTCACCGAACCGCTCAAGCTGTCGAGCGGCGCGGTGCTGCCCGAATTCGAGATCGCCTACGAAACCTACGGCGAGCTGAATGCCGCGCGCTCGAACGCAGTGCTCGTTTGCCATGCGTTGAACGCCTCGCACCACGTCGCCGGCACCTACGCCGGCGACCCGGACAACGTCGGCTGGTGGGACAACATGGTCGGCCCCGGCAAGCCGCTCGACACCGACAAATTCTTCGTCATCGGCAACAACTACATCGGCTCCTGCTTCGGCTCGACCGGGCCGGTTTCCATCAACCCGGCGACCGGCAAGCCCTGGGGCGCCGATTTCCCGGTGGTGACGGTGGAGGACTGGGTGGCGGCGCAGGCGCGCCTCGCCGACCGCCTCGGCATCGAGCGCTTCGCCGCGGTGATGGGCGGCAGCCTGGGCGCCATGCAGGCGCTGCAGTGGTCGCTCTCCTACCCGGCGCGGGTGCGCAACTCGATCGTCATCGCGGCCACGCCGCGCCTGTCAGCGCAGAACATCGCCTTCAACGAGGTGGCGCGCCAGGCGATCATGACCGACCCGGATTTCCACGGCGGCCACTACTACGAGAAGGGCGTGGTGCCGCGCCGCGGCCTGCGCATCGCGCGCATGATCGGCCACATCACCTACCTGTCGGACGACGCGATGATGGAGAAATTCGGCCGCGTGCTGCGGCGCGCGGCGCCCGGTTTCGATTTCGACGTCGACTTCGAGATCGAGTCCTACCTGCGCCACCAGGGCGACAAGTTCTCCAACTATTTCGACGCCAATACCTACCTGCGCATCACCAAGGCGCTCGACTACTACGACCCGGCGGCGGACTACGGCGGCGACCTGTCGAAGGCCTTCGCGCGCGCGCAGGCCGACTTCCTCGTCGTGTCCTTCACCTCCGACTGGCGCTTCTCGTCGGCGCGCTCGCGCGAAATCGTGCGCGCGCTGCTGGACAACCGGCGCGTGGTGTCCTACCTCGAGATCGACGCGCCGCAGGGCCACGACGCCTTCCTGCTCGACGACGCGCGCTACTTCGGCGCGCTGCGGGCCTATTTCTCCAACATCGCGCTATGACAGAGGCCGGCTACATCGCGCGCTGGGTGACGCCGGGGGCCCGGGTCCTCGACCTGGGTTGCGGCAATGGCACGCTGCTCAAGCACCTGTGGCAGACGCGGCAGGCGCCCGGCTACGGCGTCGAAATCGACGACGCCAAGGTGCAGGAGTGCATCCGTAACGACGTCAACGTGCTGCAGATGGACCTGGAAGACGGCCTGTCGGCGTTCCAGGACGGCTCCTTTGACTTCGTCATCCTCTCGGAAACCCTGCAGGCGATCCACCGCCAGGAGCCGTTGCTGCGCGACATGCTGCGCGTCGGGCGCGAAGCGATCGTGTCGTTTCCGAATTTCGGCTTCTGGAAAGCGCGCCTGCAAATCACTTTCGCCGGCCACATGCCGGTATCGAAGGAACTGCCCTACCAGTGGTACGACACGCCCAACGTCCACCACTGCACGCTGGTGGATTTCGAGGCCCTGTGCTCCAAGCTCGGCCTGCGCATCCTCGAGCGGCAGGTGCTGACCGACGGCAGCCCGGTGTCCTTCCTGCCGAACCTGTTCGGCAGCCTGGCCGTCTACCGGGTCAGCGCCTGAATGGCCGTGCGTGTCCTGCGGCTCGGGTCGGCGCGCTCAAAGGACGAGGGATTGCGCCTCGGCACGGTGCGGCGGCCGCCGCGCGGCGTCCCGAAGGCGCAATTCGCGTCGGAGAACTGGTACGACGTCTGGCTGCCGGATCTGGCGCCCTCCGAAGCGACCGTGAAGCTCGGCCAGAAGGCCGAGACGGACGCACAGTGGAAAGCGTTCGAGAAGCGCTACGCGAAGGAGATGGCTTCAGCGCCGGCGGGCCGCCTGCTCGACCTGCTCGCGGCGCTATCGCACGAAACGGATTTTTCGGTGGGCTGCTACTGCGAAGACGAATCGCGCTGCCACCGCTCGGTCCTGCGCCGCTTGCTCAAGGGGCGCGGCGCGAAGATTTCCTAAAGGGAGACACCCGATGAGAATGCTTCTTCTGCTGTGCCTGTTGTCCGCGGGGCTGGCGTCTGCCCAGGTACCTGTCACGCCAAATCCCGACCACGAATCCATGCTGCAGAGCAAGGACCCGCAGCTCGCGAAGAACAAGCACTTCGTTTACGACTTCTGGCGCGAAGTGTTCGAGGCCGCGCACATGGATCTCGCGCCGAACTACATGGCGGAGGGCTACCTCCAGCACAACCCGCGCGTGCCCACCGGACGCCAGGCGTTCATCGATTTCTTCTCGAAGGTGCGCAAACCGCTGCCCATCGAGCCCAGGGTCAAGGCGCCGCTGGTGGCAATGACGGCCGACGGCGACCTGGTGACGATGGTGTTCGTGCGCGAGTACCCGGAACCCAGCGACCCCTCGAAGAAATACTCCACCACCTGGTTCGACATGTTCCGCATCGTCGACGGCAAGATCGCCGAACACTGGGATCCCGCCGTCAGGTAGGCCGCGCCGCGTCCAGCGCCTCGATGCGCTTGCGCATCCAGACGAGCAGCCCCAGCCCGGGCAGCGCGATGAAGAAGGTGAACAGGAAGAACAGCTGCCAGCCGAAGCCGGCGACCAGGTAGCCCGCCGCCGGACCGACGTAGACGCGGCCCACCGCCGACAGCGCGCTCAGCAGCGCGTACTGCGTGGCGGAGAAGCGCCGGTCGCAGAGCGCCATGAGCAGCGCCACGTAGGCGGCGGTGCCCATGCCGCCGCACAGGTTTTCCAGGCCGATCACGGTGATCATCAATGCGTAGCTCTTGCCGCTCGCGGCGAGCAGCATGAAGCCGAGATTGGTGAGCGCCTGCAGCAGGCCGAAGATCAGCAGCGCGCGATAGAGGCGCATCTTCGCCATCAGCGCGCCGCCCGCGAGCGCGCCGACGATGGTCGCGGCGAGGCCGAACCCCTTGTTGATGGCGCCGATCTCGGTGAGGGAAAAACCCGGCCCGCGCAGCAGGAAGGTGGTGGTGAGGTTGCCCGCGAACGCGTCGCCCAGCTTGTAGAGAACCACGAGCAGGAGCAGCGCGACCGCGCCTTGCCGCGAAAAGAACTCCGCGAATGGCTTCACCACCGCGTCATCCAGCGTTTTCGGCGCCGCGCCCTTCGCTTCGGGTTCGACCACCAGCCAGGTCGCGAGCATGCCGACGCCCATCAACGCGGCCATCAGCCAGTAGGTGGCCTGCCAGCCCAGCCACTGGTCGGCGAGGATCAGCGCGCCCGCGCCCGACACCAGCATGGCGATGCGGTAGCCGAATACCGACACCGCCGCGCCCGCGCCGCGCTCCTCGCGCGCCAGCCAGTCGGTGCGCAGCGCGTCGAAAACGATGTCCTGCGAAGCGGACAGGAAGGCGACCGCGAGCGCGGTGCCGCCCAGCAGCCAGGCCGAGGACGCGGGCGTGAGCGTGCCCATGAAGGCGATCGCCGCCGCGAGCAGCAGCTGCGTGACCAGCAGCCAGCCCCTGCGCCGGCCGAGGAAATGCAGCGCATAGCGGTCCATGA
>CAZPNH010000238.1:0-4475 GCA_964587635.1 uncultured Bordetella sp. | reverse complement strand
ACACCAGCTTGTCCGGGACGAAGCGATCGTCCACCAGCTGCACCGTTACGAGCTGTGCGCTCGCCCAGTCAACCGCGGGATCGGCCGCCAGGGTGCCGCCGTGGCATGCGCCAAGCAGGATGCCGAGCACGAAGAGATGCTTGCGGGGCAGGGTCACGAGGGGATATTACGCAATCTGCCGCACAGGCGAAACCGCTGTTCCGTGATGATAAAATCCGCGCCCGATGTTCGATTTCGTCGCCAAGCACAAGCGCATCCTGCAGATCGTCCTCGCGCTGACGATCGTGCCGTTCGCCTTTTTCGGGCTGGAGTCCTACACGCGCTCGCTGAGCGGCGCGAACGAGGTGGCCTCGGTCAACGGCTCGACCATCACCACGCGCGAATTCGGCGAGGAGCTGCGCCGCCAGCAGGACCGGCTGCGCCAGGTGCTGGGCGCCGGCGCCGACGTGGCGGCCTTCGACACGCCGGAGATCCGGCTGGCGATCCTCGAATCGGTCATCGCCCAGCGGCTGGTGATGTCGGAAGTGGCGAACGCGCACCTGACGCTGCCCAAGGAAGCGGTCGTCGCGGGCATCCTCGCGGCGCCGGAATTCCAGGACGGCGGCAAATTCTCCAGCGAACGCTACCTGGGCTATCTCAGGTCGCGCGGCCTGTCGGACGAGGGCAATGTCGCGCAGCTCCGGATCGAGATTCCCGCGGCGCGGCTCGCCAGCGCGATCACCGCCACCGCGTTCCAGCCGCGCACGGTGGCCGCGCGGCTGCTGGCGCTGCAGGACGAGAAGCGCGAGGCGGCGGAGGCTTTCATCCCGGCCGAGCAGTTCGTGGCGCGCGTCAAGCTGGACGAGGCCCGGGTCAAGGCCTACTACGAAGCCAACCTCGCCGAATTCAAGGTGCCCGAGCGCGTGCGCGCGGAATACCTGGTGCTCTCGGCCGAAGACCTGGCGAAGAACGAAACCGCGACCGACGCCGAGCTGAAGCAGCTCTACGATGCGCGCGCGAGCCGGCTCGGCTCGGCGGAACAGCGCCGCGCGAGCCACATCCTGCTGAAGACGAAGGAAGAAGCGGAGAAGGTCCTCGCGGAGGCGCGCAAGTCGCCGTCGCAGTTCGGCGAACTGGCGAAGAAGTATTCGCAGGACACGGGCTCGGCGCAGAACGGCGGCGACCTGGGCATGAACGCCAAGGGCGGCCTCGCCAGCCCGAGCCTGGAAGAGGCGATCTTCAAGCTCAAGCCCGGCGAGATCAGCGACGTGGTGCAGTCGGATTTCGGCTTCCACGTCATCAGGCTTGCGGCGATCCAGCCCGGCAAGACCGCGTCCTTCGATGCCATGAAGAAGGATCTGGCCGCCGAGATCGTCAAGCAGAAGGGAGCGAAGAAATTCGCCGACATCGCCGATGCCTTCAACAACCTGGTGTACGAGCAGTCCGACAGCCTCAAGCCGGCGGCCGAGCGCTACCAGCTGAACATCGCCACCAGCGACTGGTTCTCGCGCCAGCCCTCGGCCGCGCAGGGCGTGCTGGCGCACCCGAAGCTGCTGGCGGCGATATTTTCGCCGGACGCCATCCAGCAGCGGCGCAACACCGACGCGGTGGAGGTGGCGCCGGGCGTGCTGGTGGCCGCGCGCGTGACCGAACACGAGGCCGAGAAGACGCGCCCCTTCGAGGAGGTCAAGGCGGACGTCGAGCGCCGCCTCGCGCGGCAGGAAGCCGCGCTGCTGGCGCAGAAGGAAGGCGCCGACAAGCTGGTGGCGCTCGCCAAGGGCGGCGACGCGGGACTGCAGTGGGCGGCGCCGAAGACGGTGTCGCGGCGCGAGGCGCAGGGACTGGCGCCGGAGGCGCTGCACCAGGTGATGATCGCGGACGCATCGAAACTGCCCGCCTATGCCGGCACGCCGCGCGGCGAAGTAGGGTATGCGATCTACCGGATTTCCAAAGTCATTGCCGCGGAACCGAAGACCGGGCCCGACAGCGTCGCGGAACTGGCGGCGATCGACCGGCAATCGGGCGCCGGGCAGCTGGATGCCTACGTGGCCAGCCTGCGGGCCAAGGCCAAAGTCGAGATCAACCGGGCTAACCTGGAGAAGCGGTAGGCCCCGCGATGCCGCCGACGACGCGGCTGAAGCCGCCGTCGACCATCAGCACTTCGCCGGTGATGCCGGCGGACAGCTCCGAGAGCAGGAATACCGCCGCGTCGCCCACCTGGCCGATGGTCACGTTGCGCCGCAGGGGCGCATTGTCTTCGACGAATTTCAGGATCCGGCTGAATCCCGCGATGCCTGAAGCGGCCAGCGTCTTGATCGGTCCGGCCGAAATTGCGTTGACGCGGATGCCCTTGGGCCCGAGGTTCGCCGCCAGGTAGCGCACCGACGCTTCCAGGCTCGCCTTGGCGAGGCCCATGGTGTTGTAGTGCGGCACCACGCGTTCCGAGCCGAGGTAGGTGAGGGTGAGCAGCGCGCCGCTGCGCCCCTCCATGAGCGGCAGCGCCGCCTTGGCGAGCGCGGGAAAGCTGTAGGCCGAGATGTCGTGCGCTTCGCGGAAGGCCTCGCGCGAGAGCCCGTCCAGCAGCTCGCCGGAGATGGCCTCGCGCTGCGCGAAGCCGATGGCGTGCACCAGGCCGTCCAGCGCGCCCCAGCGCGCTTTCAGCGACTCGAACAGCGCGGCGATCTGCGCGTCGCTCGCCACGTCGCAGGGATACACGGCGTCGGACTGGAAGTCCCTGGCCAGCTCCGTGACGCGGTCCTTGAAGCGGTCGCCGACGTAGGTGAAGGCGAGGTCGGCGCCTTCGCGGCGCGCCGCTCCGGCGATGCCGTAGGCGATCGAGCGGTTGCTCAGCAATCCCGTGACGAGGATCTTTTTTCCGGAGAGGAGTCCCATCGGGGCATTATACTTTCCGCCATGCGTGCGCTGCTGTTTCTGCTCGTTCTGCTGGCAGGGTGCGGGCAGATCTGGAACGATCCCTACCCGGCGGCCGACCGGGGCAAGAACATCCTCTACTCGGTGTTTCCCGAGCGGCCCAAGCACCTCGATCCCGCGCAGTCCTACGCCTCCGACGAGGCGATATTCACGCGCCAGGTCTACGAACCGCCGCTGCAGTACCACTACCTCAAGCGGCCCTACGAGCTGATACCGCTGACCGCGGCGGAAATTCCGAAACCGGTGCTGGTCGAGAAGGACGGCGCGACCTACAGCGTCTACGACATCCGCATCAGGCCGAACATCCGCTACCAGCCGCACCCGGGATTCGTGGCGGAAAACCTGTCCCTGCGGAAGGAGGCGATCGGGCGCCTGAAGAGCCCCTACGACCTGCCGCTGGGCACGCGCGAGCTGACCGCCGACGACTACATCTACGAAATCAAGCGCCTCGCGCACCCGGAGCTGAATTCGCCGATCTTCGGCCTGATGTCCGAGTACATCGTCGGCCTGAAGGACTATGCCGCCCGGCTGAAAAAAGCGCGGCGGCCGGGAGAGTGGCTCGACCTGCGCGACTATCCGCTCGAGGGCGTCACGCGGGTCGATGCGCTCACCTACCGCGTCACGCTGAAGGGGCGCTATCCGCAGTTCGTGTACTGGCTGGCGATGCCGTTCTTCGCGCCGATGCCCTGGGAGGCCGACCGCTTCTTCCACCAGCCCGGCATGGCGGAGAAGAATTTCACGCTCGACTGGTGGCCGGTGGGCACGGGCCCGTTCATGCTTTCCGAAAACGATCCGAACGCGCGCATGGTGCTCGCGCGCAACCCGAATTTCCGCGGCGAGCCCTATCCGTCGGAAGGCGAGCCGGGCGACGCGGCGCGCGGCCTGCTCGCCGACGCCGGCAAGACCATGCCCTTCATCGACAAGGCGGTGTATACACGCGAGAAGGAAGCCATCCCGCTGTGGAACAAGTTCCTGCAGGGCTACTACGATGCCTCGGCCATCGGTTCGGACAGCTTCGACCAGGCGGTGCGCGTGTCGCTCGACGGCGAGGCCGGGCTGTCGCCGGAGATGGAAGCGCGCGGCATCCGCCTCGACACCTCCATCGCGCCCACCATCTTCTATCTCGGCGCGAACTGGCTCGACCCGGTAGTGGGCGGAAACTCCGAACGCGCGCGCAAGCTGCGCCAGGCGCTGGCGATCGCGGTGGACTGGGAGGAGTACCTGTCGATTTTCTACAACGGCCGCGGCGTGCCGTCGCACAGCCCGGTCGCGCCCGGCATCTTCGGCTTCCGCGACGGCGAGGCGGGCACCGACCCGGTGACGCACGAATGGAAGGACGGCAAGGCGCACCGCCGGCCGATCGAGGCGGCGAAGAAGCTGCTGGCGGAGGCGGGCTATCCCGACGGGCGCGACGCGAAGACCGGCCAGCCGCTGGTGCTGCACCTGGATACCACCAACCGCGGACCCGAAGACAAGTCGCAGATCGACTGGTGGCGCAAGCAGTTCGGCAAGCTTTCCATCCAGTTCGAGCCGCGCCAGACCGACTGGAACCGCTTCCAGGAGAA
>CAZPNH010000237.1:0-4481 GCA_964587635.1 uncultured Bordetella sp. | reverse complement strand
GCAGGTGGCGGGCACGCTCGGTGCCGAGATCCTGCGCCTGTGGGTGGCGAGCGGCGACTACTCGGGCGAACTGACGATCTCCAACGAGATTCTCAAGCGCGTGGTCGAGAGCTACCGCCGCGTGCGCAACACGCTGCGCTTCCTGCTCGCCAATACCGCGGACTTCGATCCGGCGCAGCACGCGGTGCCGGTCGCGGACATGACCGAAATCGACCGCTATGCGCTTGCGCTGGCCGCGCGCATGCAGGCGGGCGTCGCCGGGGATTACGCCGCCTACCAGTTCCATCTGGTGGTGCAGAAGCTGCAGGCCTTCTGTTCGGAGGACCTGGGATCCTTCTACCTCGACATCCTCAAGGACCGGCTCTACACCACCGGCGCCGGCTCGCGCGCACGCCGTTCGGCGCAGACCGCGCTCTGGCACATCGCGCAGAGCCTGCTCCGCCTGATGGCGCCGATCCTCAGCTTCACGGCGGAAGAGGCGTGGCAGACGTTCGCCGGCAATGACGGGAAAAGCGTGTTCGAGGAAACCTGGCATCCGCTGCCGGCGTCCGGGCTGGATCCGTCGGTGCTGGAGCACTGGGAGAACCTGCGCCGGTTCCGCGAAACCGTCGCCAAGAGGATCGAGGAGCGGCGCGCGCATAAGGAGCTGGGATCGCCGCTGCAGGCGGAACTCGACATCCAGGCGCATGGTCCAACCTACGAGGCGCTGGCGCGGCTGGGCGACGAACTGCGGTTCGTATTGATCACTTCGCGCGCCGACGTCCATGAAGCCAAGGGGTCGCCCGTCCAGATCAGGGTAAAAGCGAGTGAACATGCCAAGTGCGAGCGCTGCTGGCACTACCGCGCCGACGTGGGCGAGGCCGGCCTGTGCGGCCGCTGCGAGAGCAACCTGCACGGCAGCGGCGAGCCGCGGCGCTATGCCTGACGTGTCCGGGACTGCGCGCTGGTTCGGCCTGGCGGCCCTCGTGATCGTGCTGGACTACCTGACGAAAATCGCCATGCTGGCGTCGTTTGCGCCGGGCGAAAGCCGCGCCCTCGCGCCGTTCTTCAACCTCGTGCTGGTGTTCAACAAGGGTGCCGCGTTCAGCTTCCTCGCTTCGGCGCAGGGCTGGCAGACGCTGTTCTTCGCGGCGATCGCGATCGTTGCTTCCGTGGTCATCAGCGTTCTGATCGTGAAAAACAAGGGCAAATCCCTGTTTTGCGGCGGCCTGGCGCTCATCCTGGGCGGCGCGCTCGGCAACCTGTACGACCGCGTGTTCTACGGCCAGGTGGTCGACTTCCTCGATTTCCACGCCGTGGGCTGGCACTTTCCGGCCTTCAACGTCGCCGATTCGGCGATCACCGTCGGCGCCGGGATCCTGATCCTGGAAAGCTTCCTGCACCGCGAGCCGGAGAGCCGTGAAAAAAGCGCCTGAACTGAATCTGACGCTGCTGCTGAAGGCGCTGTCGTTTGCCGCGCACAAGCACCGCGACCAGCGGCGCAAGGACGCCGAGGCCTCGCCTTACATCAACCATCCGATTGCGCTGGCCGAGGTGCTGGCGGCAGAGGGCGGCGTGAGCGACATCGAGGTGCTCGCCGCGGCGCTGCTGCACGACACCATCGAAGACACCGCGACCACGTACGAGGAGCTGGTCGAGCATTTCGGCAGCCGCATCGCCGGCATGGTCGCGGAAGTCACCGACGACCAGAACCTTCCCAAGGCGGACCGCAAGCGGCTGCAGATCGAGCACGCCGCCGGCCTGAGCGCCGGCGCCAAGCTGGTCAAGCTGGCCGACAAGATCTGCAACCTGAGGGATGTCGCCGACCGGCCGCCGGCGAAATGGGACCTGCCGCGCCGTCAGGAGTACTTCGAGTGGGCGAAACGGGTGATCGATGGCTTGCGCGGCACGCATCCACGGCTGGAAGCCGCCTTCGACGCCGCGTATCTGCGCAAGCCTTAGGCGCGGGCAGGGACCCGCGTCGCTTCCTGCGATAATCGCAACATGGATGTCCTTCTCGCCAACCCCCGCGGCTTCTGCGCCGGCGTGGAGCGCGCCATCGAGATCGTCGAGCGTGCGCTGCAGCAGCGCGGCGCGCCGATCTACGTGCGCCACGAGATCGTGCATAACAAGTACGTGGTCGAGGACCTACGGAAGAAGGGGGCGGTTTTCGTCGAGGAGCTGGACGAGGTGCCGCGCGGCAGCACCGTGATCTTCTCCGCGCACGGCGTCTCCAAGGAAATCCGCCGCGACGCCGATGCGCGCGGCCTCAAGGTGTTCGACGCCACCTGCCCGCTGGTGACCAAGGTGCACGTCGAAGTGTCGAAGATGCTGCGCGAGGGCTACGAGATCGTGATGATCGGGCACCGCGGCCACCCCGAGTCCGAGGGCACCATGGGCCAGTCGGAAGGCGGCATGCACCTGGTCGAGACCGCGGACGACGTGGCGCGGCTGGCGGTGGCGAACGCCGACAAGCTCGCCTACGTGACCCAGACCACGCTGTCGGTGGACGACGCGGCGCTGATCGTCGCTGCGCTGCGGGCGCGCTTCCCCTCGATCCGCGGGCCGAAGCGGGACGACATCTGCTATGCGACGCAGAACCGCCAGGACGCGGTCAAGTTCATGGCGCCGCGCTGCGACGTGGTGATCGTGGTCGGTTCGCCCAACAGCTCCAACTCCAACCGCCTGCGCGAGGTGGCGCAGAATATGGGCGTGGACGCCTACATGGTGGACAGCGCCGCGGGACTCAAGCCGGAGTGGATCGCGGGCAAGCCGCGCGTCGGCGTCACCGCGGGCGCATCAGCGCCCGAAGTGCTGGTGAACGAACTGATCGAGCGGCTGCTGGAGCTGGGTGCGAAGAGCGTGCGGCCCCTGGAAGGCATCGCCGAGCACGTCGTATTCACGCTGCCGCGCGAACTGGCGCAGCAACGCTGAGGTCCGTTCCTCGCCTCAGAACCCCGGCGTGGGCTTCGAGGGCGGTGGCGGGGGCGGTGGATTCGCTTTTTGAATGCGCAACGCCTGCGGCAGCTGTCCCGGAGGCAGCGACTTTTCACTGCGGCACAGCCGCGGAAGGTCCTTGCCGCTGACGACGAGATACCCCGCCTCGCATTTTTTGACGCAATACTGCGCCATCATGTCTTCATCCTGCATGCAAGTCTCGCTCCGCAACCGCAGGCGCTGGCTCGCCTGGTAGTTGTCGTAGTACAGGGTCGCCGCCGGCTTCTTCACGGGCGCCCCCTGAGGTGCCGGCGGAACCTTTGCGGCGCCGGTTTGCTGCGCGCCGGCGCCGCCACTCAGGCCCAGGGTTGCGGTGCAGACCAGCATGAACAGCGTAGGGCGTAGGGTCATGGAGCGCCTCCCGTCTTACTGGACCAGTTCACGCCAGGAGACACGCCGCGCGGCGCCGCCGGTGCCGGTGGTGAAGACCGCGGAGGTCGTCTTGGTTCCCGACGCGCCCGTGATGATCTGCTTCAACGAGCCGCTCGGCAGGCGGATAACCACAAAGCCTACCGCGATCTGGCCCGTGGTCTTCTGCCCGACCGCCAACCCGGGCGAGTTGCTCAGCGCGAACCCGTTCTGGTAGTTGAACTGGTAGGGGAAGCTGTCGCCGCCCACGGCGCAGGCCCCGTTGTTCGGGATATTCGTCAGCACGAGCAAGGTGCCCAGCTGCAGCTGCGGATCGAGGTTCATGCGTTCGCCCGGCGTCGTGTTGCCCGGGTTGAAATCGATGTACCACCCGTCGTTGACGGTCCAATTCACGGCATTCTGGCTGATGGTGCGCACGCCCGCGGTATCGGTGAGAGTCTGCTTCACCATGTTCGTATCGTTGCGCAGGTTGTTGCCCAGGTTCGCCCCCTTGTCCTTGAAGGCGTAGAGGGACTGCTGGTAGGCCCAGCCTTCCGCCGGGGTCAGCGTGGCCGGATCGACCAGGTCGCTGATGCCTAGGTAGCGCCCGGTGCCAACGAAGACGACCGTGCCGCCGTTGATCACGCCCAGTTCTGGCCGCGTGGTGATGGATTGCGGCCGGGGTGTCGGCGAGGTGGCGTCCTGGAGCTGGGCCAGCTTCTGCACCCCCGCCGTCTGGACCGTGGGATAGGCGACCGGCGTCGTGCTCAGGTCGTAGCGCCATACGTTGCCGTACAGGTCGCCGCCGTAGACGAAGAGCCCGGTGTTGTCGGTGCTGAAATTGCTCGCGAACACGCTGATTTTCGAGAACCCGCTTGGCGTCGCGGTGGTGCCCCAGAGCGTCGCGCCGTCCTGCATCGAGATTTTCTGCAGGATCGTGCCGTTCAGGGCGTCGAGCACGTAGAGGAATCCCTGACCGGTGCCGGGCGTGACGTTGTCGATCCCCGAGGTCACGAGGACCACCCATTTGCCGTCCTTGGCGCGCTTGGTGATGACTGGCGGCCCGTAGGTGTAGCCGATGTCGGTATCGTTGATCGCGCACAGCGTATTGTCGGAGCAGACCTCCCAGAGCCCTTTCGGGTTCGCGGGGTCGGTGA
>CAZPNH010000236.1:0-4481 GCA_964587635.1 uncultured Bordetella sp. | reverse complement strand
TCCCGCTTTCCGGCGCGCTGACGCTCGGCTGGGGTCCGTTCCCGCAATGGGGCATCACCGGAACGGCGGTCTCCTACGTGGTCGCCTTCGGCGTGGCGAGCTTCGCCATGGCATTCCGCGTCTGGCACAGCGCGTTGCGGCCGGGGCGCGCGCACTGGCGGCTCGAAGGCCGCCTGTTCCGCGACATCCTGCGGGTCGGCGCGGTTTCCTCGGTCTCCGCGCTGCAGACGGTGCTCACGGCGGTGATCCTCACCGGTTTCGTCGCGCGCTTCGGCACCGCGGCGCTCGCCGGCTACGGCGTCGGCGTGCGCCTGGAGCTGCTGCAGGTGCCGATCGTGTTCGCCATCGGCCAGGCACTGGTGGTCATGGTCGGCACCAACATCGGCGCCGGGCAGGCGGCGCGCGCCAAGCGCATCGCCTGGACCGGCACCGCGGCGGCGATGCTGGTGTGCATCGCGATCGGCTGGACGGTGGCGGCCTATCCGCCGCTGTGGATCCGCATCTTCAGCGACGACGCCGCGGTGCTCGAGATCGGCGGCCTGTACATGCGCATCGTCGCGCCGCTCTATCCCCTGTTCGGCGCCGGCCTCGCGCTCTATTTCGCTTCGCAGGGCGCGGGACATGTGCTGATGCCGGTACTTGCCGGTACCGCGCGCCTGGTGCTGGTGGCCGGGGGCGGCGCACTGGTAATGCAGTTCGGCGGCCCGCTCGCGGCGCTGTTCGCGGTGATCGCGCTCGGGCTCGCCGTCTTCGGCGGACTCACCAGCTACGTGGTCCACAAGGCGCGCTGGGCGCGCGCCTGAGCGATTCCGGCAGAAGCAAATCCGGCGGGAATAAACGGCACCGGCCGGTGTTCGCCCGTGAGTTCCCCCACCCATCGGAGAAATCAATGAAGAAAGTTCTGTTATTGCTTGCGCTTTCCGCAATCCTTGGCGCCTGCGCCAGCATGTCCATGCCGGCGAAAATGCAGGACGGCATGATGGTAGGCCCGAACGGCATGACGCTTTACACCTTCGACAAGGACACGGCCGGCAGCGGCAAGAGCGTGTGCGTCGACAAATGCGCCGTCAACTGGCCGCCGCTGATGGCGGACGCGGGCGCGAACGGCAGCGGCGACTGGAGCGTGATCGCGCGCGCCGACGGCTCGAAGCAGTGGGCCTACAAGGGCTGGCCGCTCTACTACTGGGTCAAGGACCAGAAGCCCGGCGACATGACCGGCGACAACGTCGGCAAGGTCTGGCACATCGTCAAGCAGTAAGCAACGCGCAGTTACCCGAGGAACCCGATCAACGCATCCAAGGTTGCATCGGGCGCCTCGGCCATCAGCGAGTGGCCCGAAGGTCCGACGGTCACCGTCCTGGAATCCGGAATCGCCTTCGCCAGCGCCAGTGCTCCCTTGGGCGGCGTCATCATGTCGCGCGCGCCGAGGATGAACAGCGCGGGACATTTCACTTTCGCGGCGCTCTCCATTCCGGCCGTATAACTGTTGCAGGCGGCAAGATCGGTGTGCAGCACGCCGGGCGCGAGCCGCGACAGGCGCGCCAGCGTATCGCCGTACATCCACATGCCCGGGTTCGGATTGCCCGAGAACGGCACCTGCGGCGCGTGCCCCCAGATGGTTTCCATGTCGTAGGCGGCCGTATCGTTGCGCCGCGCCGCGTCGAGGAATCCGTCCGACACCTTCATCGGATAGGCGACGCCGATCAGGGCGATTTTTTCGACGCTCTCCGGATAACGTGCGGCGACCTGCAAGGCAATAAGTGAGCCCATCGAATGACCGACGAAGATTGCCTTTTCAATTTTCAGCTCTTTCAACAGGGCGAAAACCCAATCTGCCATGGCCTCCACGGTCGCCAACGGCCGCCCCTCTGATCGCCCGTGTGCCGGGAGATCGACTGCCAGCACGTTGAAGCCGTGATAGCCGAAGTAGCGGCTCTGCAGGCCCCACCAGGAATGGTCCAGGCCGGCGCCGTGCACGAACACGATGGTGCGCAGCGCGGGATCGAAGGCATGCGCCGCCGCGTAGGCGAACGCCTTGCCGCCCTGGACCGGGACGTCCATTAGCCTTTGGCGGCGGCGCGGAGGCCGAGGTTCAGGTCACCCATCAGGTCCTCCACATCCTCAAGCCCGATCGACAGGCGGATGGTGCCGGGCCCGATGCCGGCCTTCTTCAGGTCCTCGTCCGACATGCGGTAGTGCGTCGTGGTGGCCGGGTGGATGACCAGTGACTTCGCGTCGCCCACGTTCGCCAGGTGCGAGAACACGCGCAGGGATTCGATGAAGCGGCGCCCTGCTTCGCGCCCGCCTTTTATGTCGAAGGAAAACACGGCGCCGCAGCCCTTGGGCAGAAGTTTCTTCGCAAGCGCATGGTCCGGATGATCGGGCAGTTCCGGAAACAGGACTTTCTCCACTGCAGCGTGCGAAGACAGGAACTGCACGATCTTCCTCGTACTCTCCACATGCCGCGGCATGCGCAGGTGCAGGGTCTCGATGCCCTGCAGGATCTGGAACGCCGTCATCGGCGCCATGCAGGCGCCGAAATCGCGCAGGCCCTCGCGCCGCGCGCGCAGCAGGAACGCGCGTGTGCCGGATTCCTCCTCGAAATCCATGTTGTGGAAGCCCGCATAGGGCGCGGTGAGCTGCGGAAATTTGCCGCTCTTCTCCCAGTCGAAGCGCCCGGAATCGACCAGCACGCCGCCGATGGCGATGCCGTGGCCGCCGAGGAACTTGGTCGCCGAGTGATACAGCAGGTCGGCGCCCAGCTCGAACGGCTTCATCAGGCAGGGCGTGGTGAAGGTCGCGTCCACCAGCAGCGGCAGGCCCGCGTCGTGGGCGACCTTCGAAACCTCCGGGATATCGAGGACATCCAGCCCCGGATTGCCCAGCGTCTCGCCGAAGAGCAGGCGGGTATTGCCTTTGATGTTCTTTTTCCAGCCTTCCAGATCCCTCGGCTGAACGAACGTGGTCTCAATGCCAAACCGCTTCAGCGTATAGCCGAGCAGATTGTGCGACCCGCCATAGAGCGCCGCGGATGCGACCACATGACTGCCCGCGTCCATGAGCGTGGCGACCGCCAGGTGCAGCGCCGCCTGCCCGCTCGCGGTCGCGATCGCGCCCACACCGCCTTCGAGCGCGGCCATGCGCTCTTCGAGCACCGCGACGGTGGGATTCGAGATGCGCGAGTAGACGTGCCCCGCGCGCTCCATGTTGAACAGCGAGGCCGCGTGCGCGGTGTCGCGAAAGACATAGGAGGTGGTCTGGTAGATCGGTACCGCGCGCGCGCCCGTCGCCGGGTCAGGCGACTGCCCCGCGTGAAGCGCGAGGGTGTCAAAACCAGGAAACTTCGGACCCGCCAAGACTCAATGCAGATGCTTGCGTGAGGGCCGGGTCGCGGTCTCGAAGGCGCGCTCGGGCTTCTTCACGTCCGCCGCGTGCTCCTTCCAGTCCTCTTCGAACATCCGGTCCACCAGCGCGACCACTTCGGCGACGCGCTCCTTGCTGAACTGGCGCGCAAACAGCGCCGACACGTCCTCGACCATGCAGCGGCGCTGCGCTTCGTGGATGGCGTGCGCGGTCGGGCCGACGAACAGCAGCCGCGACTCCTGCTCGCCGTTCTCCAGGTACAGCGTGAGTTCGACTTCGACCGCCTCGTAGCACAGCGGCCCGAGGTTCTCGAGCGCGGTCTCGAGCGCGGGATGGAAACTGCGGCCGATCTCGCCCGTCCAGCAGGCGAGCAGCATCAGTTCCTTTTCGTCGAAGCGCAGGCCCGGCTCTTCCTGCTCCAGGCTCTTGATGTCGGCGAGCCCGTCGGCATCGAGGTACTCGAGCAGCGGCGCGAGCGCCTGTTCGATCTGCTTTTTCGACACGCCTTCGAGGATCGGGATGTCGGCGTGCAGGTGCACTTCCATTCGCATGGCGGCTTTTCCCGGGTGGATGGATGCGCATTTTATCACGCGGGAAACGCGCAAAACCGACCGTCGGCGCCCGTCAACTGACTTGCGGCGCGGCGCGTTTAAAGAGATAGCCCGAGAATGGGCTTACACGATCGGTTGCCGACGGAGGTAGCCATGAACGTCATGTACAACAGCGAGAACTATTACGTGGTCGAGTTTCTCCCGGGCCGCCAGGGCATCGAACTGGTGGACAAGACCATGGGCCGGGCCGGGTTTCTCCAGGGCGAAGTCGAGCTGAAATTCCGCGCCTCGATGGCCGACCTCGCCGCGGGCGAGCCGAGCGCCGAGCTGGTGGATGAATTCCTCGGCCACTACGACGCGCTGCTCATCAACTCCGTCGCCATGCACTGACACTCCTTCCTGCTAGCATCGGCCTGGTGATCAGGCCCGACTATCAGGGAGGCGGCTTCGTAAACCTGGTTGCCTCCCTCACGGAGGCGCGCGGCGGCGCGCCGCGGCACCCGCCTCTCGTTTCCCTGCCGGTCCCGGAACTGCGCGAGGCGCGCGACCTCGTCTTCCTCATCGTTG
>CAZPNH010000235.1:0-4482 GCA_964587635.1 uncultured Bordetella sp. | reverse complement strand
CTCGTCGACGGCAGCGTGTACCCGCACGACGGCAAACTGAACTTCATCGACACCGCGGTGGATGCGAGGGCCGGCACCGTGCAGCTGCGCCTGTCGGTGCCGAACCCGGAACGCGAGCTGCGCGCGGGCCAGTTCGTGCGCGTGATCGCGACCTCCGCGGTGCCGCTCAACGCCGCGCGCGTGCCGCAGCAGGCGGTGCAGGAGCTGCAGGGCAAGCGCTCGGTGCTGGTGGTCGGCGCGGACGGCAAGGCCGCCTACCGGGACATCACCGCCAGGCTGCGGGTCGGCAACGACTGGGCGGTCGAGAGCGGATTGAACGACGGCGAGATCATCGTCGCCGAGGGCATCAACAAGGTCCGCCCCGGCATGGCGGTCACGCCGATGCCCGCCGGTGCGAACGCCAGCGCGCCCGCAGAGGCCGGCAAGGCGGCGCCTGAAAAAGGCAAGAACTGATGTTCGATTTCTTCATCGACCGGCCGGTCTTCTCGACGGTCATCTCGCTCATCATCACGCTCGCCGGCCTGGTGGCCTCCACCGGGCTGCCGCTCGCGCAGTACCCGCAGATCGTGCCGCCGCAGGTGCAGGTGACCGCCGCCTTCCCGGGCGCCAACGCGGAAACCGTGGCGCAGTCCATCGCCGCGCCGCTCGAGCAGCAGATCAACGGCGCCCGCAACATGATCTACATGGATTCCAAGAGCGCCAACGACGGCACCTACAACCTGGTCGTCACCTTCGACGTGGGCACCAACCAGGACCTGGCCGCCGTCGACGTGCAGAACCGCGTCGCCATCGCGCTGACCTCGCTGCCGCCGGACGTGCAGCGCCAGGGCGTGCAGCTGCGCAAGGTGTCCACCGACTTCCTCGAAGTATTCGCGCTGATTTCGCCCAACCACAGCTTCGACAACGTGTTCCTGTCGAACTACGCGCTGCTCAACATCCAGGACGCGCTGTCGCGCATCAAGGGCGTCGGCTTCGTGCGCATTTTCGGCGCGCGCGACTACAGCATGCGCATCTGGCTGGACCCGGACAAGATGGCGCGCCTGGGCGTCACTGCGGGCGACGTGTCGCGCGTGATCCAGGAGCAGAACCAGGTGGCGCCCGCCGGGCGGGTCGGCCTGCCGCCGGCGCCCGCCGGGCAGCAGATGCAGTACACCATCTACGTGCAGGGGCGCCTCGCCGCCGCCTCGCAGTACGAGAACATCGTGCTGAGCGCCGCGCCCAACGGCCAGATCGTGCGCCTCAAGGACGTCGCGCGCATCGAGCTCGCCGGCGTCGACTATTCGATCAACGTCGAGGAAGCCGGCAACCCCTCGGCGTTCATCGGCCTGTTCCTGTCGCCCGACGCCAACGCGCTCGACGTCGCCAAGGAAGCCAAGCGCACCATGGACCAGCTGGCGCAGAGCTTCCCGCCGGACATGACCTACACCATTCCGTTTGCCACCACGCCGTTCGTCACGGAGTCGCTCAAGGAAGTGGTCAAGACGCTGTTCGAGGCGATCGTGCTGGTGCTGATCGTGGTGTTCGTGTTCCTGCAGAGCTGGCGCGCCACGCTGATCCCGATGGCCGTGGTGCCGGTGTCGCTCATCGGCACCTTCGCCGCCTTCGTCGCGCTCGGCTTCTCGATCAACACGCTCACGCTGTTCGGCATGGTGCTGGCGATCGGCATCGTCGTGGACGACGCCATCGTGGTGGTCGAGGCGGTGCAGCACAAGCTCGATACCGAGAACCTGACGCCGAACCAGGCGGCCAAGGCCGCCATGGCGGACGTCGGCGCGCCCGTGATCGCCATCGCGCTGGTGCTCTCGGCGGTGTTCATCCCGGTCGCGTTCCTCGGGGGCCTCACCGGGCAGCTCTACAAGCAGTTCGCGCTGACGCTGGCGACCGCCGTGCTGCTGTCGGCGCTGTGCGCGCTGACGCTGACGCCGGCGCTGTGCGCGCTGCTGCTGCGGCCCGCGGCGCAGGAAAAGCCGGGCGGGCTGACCGGGCGCTTCTTCGGCGTGTTCAACCGCGCCTTCGATGCATTCAAGACGCGCTACTCCAATTCGGTCGCCGCGCTGATCAAGCGGGCGGCGCTGGTGGCGCTGACCTTCGCGGTGCTGCTGGTGGCGGTCTACGGCCTGATCAGCACGCGGCCGACCGGCCTGGTGCCGGATGAGGACCAGGGCTATTTGTTCGTCGTCCTGCAGCTGCCGCCCGCGGCCTCGCTCGACCGCACCGACGACGCGGTGCACCAGGCGAGGAAAATCATCCTCGACCAGGTCAAGGGCATCGGAGGCGTGGCGACGCTGTCGGGCTTCAACCTGCTGACCGGCCTCACCACTTCGTACAACGCGACCATGTTCATCCGCCTGAAACCCTGGGAGGAGCGCACGGAACCCGGCGAACGCGCCGGCGCGCTGGTGCGCAAAATGACCGGGCTGCTCAACGCCCAAGTCAAGGACGCCAACGTGCTGGTGCTCAACGCGCCGCCGATCCGCGGCCTGGGCACCGCAGGCGGTTTCGAATTCATCCTGCAGGACCGCGCCGGCGGCGACCCGAAGCTGTTCTCACAGACGCTGCAGAATTTCCTCGCCGAGGCGCGCAAGCGCCCGGAGCTCGGCTTCGTCTTCGCCAACTACGACGACCGCATCCCGCAGATCGAATACGAAATCGACCGCGACAAGGTGAAGTCCTACGGCATTCCGCTGTCAGACGTGTTCTTCACGCTGCAGATGCTGCTGGGCGGCTACTACGTGAACGATTTCAACCTGTACGGACGGACGTTCAAGGTGCAGGCGCAGGCCGAGGCCTGGGCGCGCGCCGGGCCCGACGACGCCAAGCGCTACTACGTGAGGAATGCCGCGGGCGACATGGTGCCGCTCGCGGCGCTGCTCAAGCCCAAGCCCTTCAACGGCCCCGAGTACTACGAGCGCTACAACATCTTCCGCGCGGCGACCGTCAACGGCGCCGCCGCGCCGGGCTACAGTTCCGGCCAGGCGGTGGCGGCGATGGAGGATCTGGCCAAGGCGCTGCCGCAGGGCTTCGGCTACGACTGGACCGGCGCCACCTTCCAGGAAAAGAAAACCGGCGGCCAGACCGGCTACATCTTCGCGCTGTCGCTGATGTTCGTGTTCCTCGTGCTCGCGGCCCTCTACGAGAGCTGGGCGATGCCGGTGGCGATCCTGATGGTGGTGCCCTTCGGCGTGTTCGGCGCTTTCGCGGGCCTCGCGGCGCGCAGCCTGGACAACAACGTCTACGCCCAGGTCGGGCTGGTGATGCTGATCGGCCTCGCGGCGAAGAACGCCATCCTGATCATCGAATTCGCCAAGCTCGCGCACGACCGCGGCGCGTCGATCGTGCGCGGCGCGATCGAGGGCGCGCAGCTGCGCCTGCGGCCGATCCTCATGACCTCCTTCGCCTTCGTGCTCGGCACCCTGCCGCTCGCGCTGGCGACCGGCGCCGGCGCCGGCGCGCGGCTGTCGCTCGGCAACACCGTGGTCGGCGGCATGCTGGCGGCGACCGTGTTCGGCATCTTCGTGATCCCGGTGTTCTACGTCATCATCCAGCGCATCAGCGAGCGCAAGGCGCCGTTCCGCGACGACAAGGGCGAGGCGAAGGACGGCGGCGCATGAGGGGCGTGCGCGCTTTTACGTTCACGTTTGCGTTGCCGCTGGCGCTGAGCCTGTCCGCCTGTTCGCTGTTTCCGGACTACAAGCGGCCCGAGGTCAAGGCGCCGGAGGCCTTCCGCAGCGCGGACGGCAAAGCGGACGAAAAGTCCATCGCCGAGACGGCCTGGTGGGAGGTATACCGCGATCCGGTGCTGGAAAAGCTGATCCGCATCGCGCTCGAGCAGAACTACGACGTGCGCATCGCCATCGCGCGCGTGGACGAATTCCGCGCGCTGGCGGGCGTCGCCAACCTCGGCTCGATCCCGGTGATATCGGTGGGCGGCTCCGGAGGAAGGGAGGCGTTCTCCACCATCGGGCCGACGCCGTTCCCGGCCAACGTTCCCTCCATCAGCAAGGCCTACGCGGCCAATATCAACGCCAGCTACGAGATCGACCTGTGGGGCCGCATCGCCAACCTGCAGGGCGCGGCGAGAGCCCAGCTGCTGGCCGGCGTGTATGCGCGCGAAACCGCGCGCATCACCGTGATCTCCAGCGTGGCGATCGCCTACTTCGCGCTGCGCACGCTCGACCGCCAGCTCGCCATCACCACGCGCACCGTGGCGACGCGCGCGAAATTCCTCGAGCTGTCGCGCGCGCAGCTGCGGCGCGGCGTGGTCTCCGGCCTGGACGTGAACCGCGCCGAGGCGAGCCTCGCGGCCGCGCGCGCCAACATCCCGGACCTGCAGCGCCAGATCGCGCAGGCGTAGAACCTGCTGCAGGTGCTGCTCGGGCAGAATCCCGCGCCCGTGATCCGCGGCGAGGCGACGGAAGCGGCGTTCTTCCCGGTGCCGCCCGAGATACCCGTGGGCATGCCGGCGGCCCTGCTTGAGCGGCG
>CAZPNH010000234.1:0-4483 GCA_964587635.1 uncultured Bordetella sp. | reverse complement strand
TTCGTTTGGACGGCGCCACCGCGGCTTGCGCCGCGGCCTTCGCGATGGCGAGGAAGTCTTCCGCCACCAGCGATGCGCCGCCGATCAATCCGCCGTCCACGTCCGCCATCGCGAAAATGGACGCCGCGTTCGCCGCCTTCACGCTGCCGCCATACAGGATGCGCGTCTGCGGCAGCACCCTGGCCCTGAGAAACGCATGCACCGCCTGCGCCTGCTCCGGACTCGCCGTGCGTCCCGTGCCGATCGCCCAGACCGGCTCGTAGGCAAGCACCGCGCGTTCAAAAGATTTCTTCCCGTTCACATCCAGCACCGCCTGCAACTGCCGGTCGACCACCTGCTCGGTGCGCCCCGAATCCCGCTCCGCCAGCGTCTCGCCGACGCACAGCACGGGCGTGATGCCGTTCGCCAGCGCCGCCGCGAACTTCGCCGCCACCGCGGCGTCGGTTTCGCCGAACAGCTGGCGCCGCTCCGAGTGTCCCGCGAGCGCGTAGCGGCAATCGAACTCCGCCAGCATCGCCGCCGACACCTCGCCCGTATAGGCGCCCTGTGCATGCTCGCTCAGGTTCTGCGCTCCCCAGGCGAGCCGCGTGTTCGCCAGGCGCCCGGCCACTTCGCCGAGGTAAGGAAAGGGAACGCAGACCGCGCATTCCACGCCTTCCAGCGCGCCGATGCCGGCGACCACCGCATCCAGCAGAGCCCGGTTCGCAGCCCGGTTGCCATGCATTTTCCAGTTGCCGGCGACCAGGGGGATGCGCATCGCGTTCAAGGTTCCGCAAACCGCTGAATTTTACCGCATTAACCCCGATTTTGCGTTGCAGTATGGGCGGCTTTGCGTCCATTGCGGCAGCCACTAGAATCGAATCACCAACCAAGGATCCCGCGATGGCGCGCCCAGCCCCTGTTTCCAAGAGCATTTACGTCTACGACGCCGAAAACCTGAAATGGCAGACGGCGGGCAAGGCCGGCCTCGCGCTCAAGCCGGTGCGCGAAGACCGCGCGAAGGGCCGCTTCCTCGGCCTGGTCGCGTTCGAGCCGATCACGCGCAGCGGCCTGCACCAGCACACGGGCGTCGCCACCAGTTTCATCCTCGAGGGGGGCCTGACCGATTACCAGGGCAGCGTGGGATTGCACGAGGCGGGCATCAACCTGAAGGGCGCGACGCACGACGCGGTCGCCTATCAGCGTTCGCTGCTGGTGTCGCGCCTGGAGGCGCCGGTGATCTATCCGGCCGAAACCGGACGCGATTACGCGCTGCATACCGGCCCGCGCTTCGGCGAAATCCGCAATCCCGATCCGGAAATGCCGCCGGACATCAATGTCGCCGTGGACCGGCTGCCGGCGCTGCCGACTTCGATCGCCGGGGTCACGCGCAGGATGATATTCGACTACGCGCTCTCGAAGAGCGAGCACCGCTATACGCAACTCGGCATGATTCCCGGTTCTGCCACGCCGGCCTTCACCACCCGCGCGCCGCTGGAACTCTGGGTGCGCGGGGGCGACCTTCGCGTCGGCGGCGCGGCGGCCTACGCGAACTGCTTCGTCATCGTCGAACCCGGCGCGACCGTCACGATCGAGAGCGGCTTCGGCGCCCTCTTTCACGCCTGGTCCGAAGCGCGCGTGGACTGGGCCGACGGCGCAAAACGCCCCGACCTGTTCGGTTTCTAGGCTTTCCTGCTTTTCTCGACGACCTGCTCGATCTTGCCGATCAGGCCGGGGTTGACCTGCGCCTTCCAGCGCGCGTAGACGCGCCGGGTCGTGATCTGCCAGGTATCCAGTTCCGTCCGTGTCGGCACGTGCACGTCCACGCCCAGCGCCTTGACGCGGTCCACGTCTTCGGCGAAAAGCTTGCGCACGATGCCGATCTGCTGCCTTGCCGCGTCCTGGCCGGCGTCGCGCACGATTTTCTGGTCCTGCGCGCTCCAGAGCTTCCAGGCGTCGTTGGCGATCGCGAAGAGCAGGATGTCGTTCGAGTAGTTCCACTTGGTGACGTACTTCTGGCCCAGCGTGTTGATCTTGGCGGCAAGAAATACTTCCAGCGGATTCTCCTGGGCGTCGACCGCACCCGAGGCGAGCGCCGGCTGCGCATCGGCCCAGCTCATGAAGGTCGGGTTGGCGCCCATCGTCGTCATGATTTCGCCGTACATCGGGCTGCCGACGACGCGGATCTTGATGCCCTTCAGGTTGTCGGGTCCGATCACCGGGCGCTTCGAGTTGCTGATCTGGCGGAAGCCGGTTTCGCCGGCCGCCAGCGGCTCGGCGCCGGCCTTGCGCACCAGGTCGAAGTATTCGCCCATCACTTCCCTGCTGTCGAGCACCGCGTCCAGCGCCTTGTGGTCCGGCGTGATGAACGGCAGCGTGAATACCGAGAGATCGCGCACCGTGCTGTACCAGTTGATCGGCGCGCCGCACAGCACGTCGATGATCCCCTGGCGCATGGCCGAGAATTCACGCGTCTGGTCGCCCTGCACGAGCGAGGAGCCCGGGTACTGCTTGATGTTGATGCGCCCGCTGGTGCGCTCGCGGACCAGATTGGCAAAAATCTCCCCGCCCTTGCCCCAGGCAAACGCGGGCGGCACGACGGTGGACATCTTGTATTCGGCCTTGTACTGCTGGCCGATGGCGATGGCGGGGAACGCGAGCGTGCTCGCGGTCGCGGCGACGCTCTTCAGGAATACGCGGCGTTTCATGGACTCCCTCCTCTGTTGCGGAGCATTTTAATACCCCAGGCTGCGCGGCAGCCACAGCGCAAGCCCGGGAATGAATATCACCAGCAGCGCGGCGAAGATGAAGCTCACCACCAGCCAGAGCACCCAGGGAATCGTGTCCTCCATCGGCACCTTCGCCATCTTGCAGGACACCATCAGGTTCACTGCCATCGGCGGCGTGAACTGGCCGATGGCGACTTTCATCGTCAGGATGACCCCGAACCACACGAGATCCCAGTGGTAGGCCTGCGCGAGCGGCATCAGCAGCGGCACGAATATCAGGAAAGTTGATACGCCGTCGAGGAACATCCCCACCACCAGCAGGATCGCGAACAGCAGCAGCAGCGTGCCGGTGCTGCCCAGCCCGGTGGAGGTGAGAAAGCGCGTGATCGGGTCCGCCAGGCCGAGCGTGTTCACCGAGTAGGAGAAGATGCCCGCCAGGCCGAGGACGATCATGATCACGGCGGAGATTTCGGCCGCCTGGACGAAAATCTCGAACAAATCCCCGAAGCGGATGGTCCGGTGCACCGCCATGCCCACGAACAGGCCGTAGAACACCGCGACCACCGCCGCCTCGGTCGGCGTGAACCATCCCAGGCGCATGCCGCCCAGGATCAGCACCGGCGCGGCGAGTCCCCAGGAAGCTTCCCGCAGGCTGGCCCAGAACGGCGGCCGCGGCTCGCCCTTTTCGGCGGCGCCAAAACCGTGCTTGCGCGAAATCAGCACCGCGGGAACGATGAGCGCCAGGCCGGCGAGAACGCCCGGAATCATGCCGGCGGCGAACATCGCGGGAACCGAGGCGCCCGGCACCATCACGCTGTAGACGACGAACGCGATCGAGGGCGGGATCAGGATGTCGGTCGCCGCCGCCGCGCCGACCACGCTGGCGGAGAATGCCGCCGGATAGCCTGCGCGCGACATCGCCGCGATCATCACCCCGCCCACCGCGGCCGCGTTCGCCGGACCGGAGCCGGAAATGCCGCCGAGCACCATGGCGACGAGGATCGCCACCATCGGCAGCATGCCGGGTCCCCGCCCCACCACGGCGATGGCGAAGGTCACCATGCGCTGCGCCACCCCCGAGCGGTCGAAGATCGCGCCGACCAGGACGAACATCGGCAACGCGAGCAGCGGGTATTTCGCGATGCTGGCGTAGAAGTTCTGCGGCGCGGCGAGCAGGCCGAGCAGCTGCGTGTCGCTGTTGGCGAGCGCGATCGCGATCATGCCGCCGATGCCCAGCGACACGCCGATGGGAACGCCCGCCAGCATCAGCACCAGGAAGATCGCGAACAGCGTCCAGCCGATCATCGGCTTTTTCTTGTTTTAGAGAAAACGGCAAACACGCGAAAAGCGATGACGAGCGACAACGCGGGTACCCAGGCGGTGTACCACCAGCGCGGCACGCCCAGGCCCGAGGATATTTCGGCGTAATGGAAGTCGTCCCAGGCCATGCGCCCGGTGAGGAAGGCCAGGACGAGGAAGAAAATCGGCGTGACGAGCGCACCGAACAGGGCCAGCGCCCGCTGCCGCGACGGGCTGCCCGACATCAGGAAATATTCGATGCGGATGTGGTTGTCGCGCATCGCCGCCGCAGCGGTGCCCGCCATGGTCGTCAGCACCAGCAGGAAGACCGAAAACTCCTCGGTCCAGGCGAAGGACTCGTCCGTGAGGTACCGCACGATGACGTTCAGCATCGTGATCACGCAGAGCGCCGCCATGCCGAGCGCCGCGATCCAGTCCTCCGGCGGGCGCCGCTTCATTGCAACAGCGCCTGCGCT
>CAZPNH010000233.1:0-4483 GCA_964587635.1 uncultured Bordetella sp. | reverse complement strand
GCGGACGCGGGCTGCACCTACCTGCAGCTCGACGACGTGAGCTTCTCCTACCTCTGTGACCCGAAAATCCAGGACACCGCGCGCAAGAACGGCGACGACCCGGCCAAGCTGCCGCGCACCTACGCCAAGGCCATCACCGAGGCGCTCAAAGACCGTCCCGCGGGCATGGCGGTGACCATGCATACCTGCCGCGGCAACTTCAAGAGCAGCTGGGTCGCCTCGGGCGGCTACGAGTCGGTCGCCGAGGCGATGTTCTCCTCGGGCGTGGACGCCTTCTTCATGGAATTCGACTCCGAGCGCGCCGGCGGCTTCGAGCCGCTGCGCCACCTGCCAAAAGGAAAGAAGGTGGTGCTTGGCATCATGACGTCGAAGACCCCGGAACTGGAATCGAAAGAATTCCTGATCGGGAAGATCAAGGAAGCGGCGAAATTCGTCCCTCTCGAAGACCTTTGCCTGTCGCCGCAATGCGGCTTCTCCAGCACCCACCACGGCAACAGCCTCACCGCGGACGAGCAGTGGCGCAAGCTCGAGCGCGTCGTCGAAGTGTCGCGCGAGGTCTGGGGCTGAGCTGACGTGGCCGCGCCGGTCTCCATCGCGTATACGCACGTTCATTCAGTGCGCGTTGCGTCGGGCGCGGAGGCGCTGGTGGCGCGGGTGCTCGCCGCCGACGGCACCCACGGCTTCGGCTTTACTCTGAACCTGGATGCCGGCGTCGCGCGCGACATGGCGGCCTGGGACGCGCTGGCGCGAGCCAAGGGAGTGCCGCTGCACGGCCTGCTTGGCGGTTCGTACCGGCAAGCGGTGAAGCTGGTCACAGACGAGCTGCCCGCCATTCCTGCCGACTGGTCCGCCCTGCGCAAGGACATCCTCGACGGCCGCCACGAGCTGCTGCGCATCGATCCCTTCGCCTGGGGCTCGGTGGAAATGGCGCAGACCATCGCCGCCGTCGCCGCGGCCTTCGACCTGAGCCTCGCCCTGCTCGCGCCGAACGCGCATCCCTGGGAAATTCAGTTTTGTGCCGCCCTCGCTGCAACGCTGAAGGGCGAAGACACAAGAATCATCGTTCGTTCTTTGCCGTCCTTGAATTCGATTCCCGTATCTCAAAACCCGGGAATCGGCATTGACTGGTCCGTCGAGCCGTCCTTCAGCAAGATCCAGTGGCAAAGCTAGGCGTTTCCTCCATACGCCTCGCGCGCGTGTCGATCCCGCTCACCATGGTGCACGCGGGCTCCATGTACGTGATCCAGAAAACCGAGCGCACGGTGGTCGAGCTCACGCTCGACAACGGCATCACGGGCCTCGGCGAAACCTGGGGCACGCCCGACGTCTACGCGCTGGCCCAGCGCTTCGCGAAAGACCTGCTCGGCAAGGATGCGCTGAACCGCTTCGCGCTCAAGGACCTGCTCGGCAAATCCACCTACGACAACCGCTTCGGCCGCAACGGCCTGGCGACGCTGGCGGGCCTCGACCTCGCCGCCTGGGATGCGGTCGCGCGCTCGTTAAAGATGTCACTCGCCGAACTCATCGGCGCCCGCAAGCGCGAGTCCGTCGATGTGGTTTCCACCCTTCCCGCCGCGATCCTGCAGAAGGCCGGCACGCGCAAGGATCTGACCGACCACCTGGACGTGCTCGCCAACACGAAGCTCGTGGTGGGGTTCGCGCTGGAGCAGGTTCGCAAATCCGGCTTCCGTTCCTTCAAGCTCAAGAGCGCCGCGTACTCGCCCGAGTGGGACTGGAAGCTGCTCAACGAACTGCGCGAGGCGATGCCGAAAGCCCGCATCCGCTTCGACCCGAATGCCAACTATGGCGTCGCGACCGCCATCGACCTGTGCCGCCGCCTCGATCCGCTCGGCCTGGAGTTCTTCGAAGACCCGACCGGCGAACTGGAAGGCATCGCGCGGCTGAAGGCCGCGGTGAAGACTCCCGTCGCGACCAACATGTGGGTGGTAAAGGACGAACACCTGGTGCCCGCGATCCGGCGCCGGGCGGTGGACGTGGTGCTGGGCGACCTCTTCATGTGGGGCGGCATCGACGCGTGGCGACGCATGGCGCGCACCGCGCACGCCTACGGCCTCAAGCCCGCGCTGCACAGCGTCTACGAGACCGGCATCGCCACCGTGGCCAACCTGCACATCGCATCTGCATTGTCCGAAGTCGAATACCCGAACGATTCCGGCCTGCACTTCCTGTCTTCGGATGTCGTCGCGGAAGCCCTGCCCGTCGTGGACGGCAAGATGCAATTGCCGAAAGGGCCTGGCCTCGGCGTGACCATCGATCAATCCAGGCTCGCTAAAGTAGCGCTCGAAACCGTGGAGGTCAGATGAAAATTGACATCATCGATCGACAACCGGTCACTGTCGCGTCGTTCCGCCATGTCGGGCCATTCGGCGAACCCATCTCGCGGTTCTGGCAGCAGACGGTCGCGCCGTGGATGGCCTCGAACAAGCTGCAAGGGGCGCGCTACGGCGTCAGCCACGACAACCCGAACGCCACGCCGCCCGAACAGTGCCGCTACGATGCCTGCGTCGAAGTGCCGCCGGATTTCGCATTCACCGGCGGCGCGCAGAAAACCGTCATCGCGGGCGGCAAGTACGCCGTCTACAAATTCAAGGGCACCAACGCGGATGTGTTCGCGGCATGGCGCACGATGATGCAGGAATGGCTGCCCGCAAGCGGCTACCGGCCCGACGCCCGTCCCTGCTTCGAGTACTACCCGACGGGCTCCACCTGGGATCCGAAAACCGGCGTGTTCGAGTGCGAGATCTGCGTGCCGGTGGCGCCGCTCTAGCCTACTTTGCTTTCATCAGCACAAAATCGTAGCTCGCGGCAGCAATGCCGTCCTTGCCTTTCTTGAAGTCGATGATGAGCTCCGGCTTGACGCCGAACACCGCGTCCGAATCCAGGTATTTGCCGCCCTTCACGAACAGGTGCGTGATCAGCGGCTTGTAGCCTTTCGCGGTGATCCAGAAATGCAGGTGCGGCGGGCGCATGGGGTGGCGCCCGGTCGCGGTCAGCATGCGGCCCACCGGCCCGTCGTGCGGCACCGGGTAGTGCATCGGCTTGACGCAGCGGAAATGGAAGCGCCCCCTGGCGTCGGTGTGGAACACGCCGCGCATGTTCATGGCGTCGCCCTTCTGCGAATCGTAGAAGCCGTCGGCGCCCGCCTGCCAGATGTCCAGCTTCGCGCCCGCCACCGGCCTGCCCTTGCCGTCCTTGACGGTGCCGGATACCAGGCAGGGCTCGCCGTCAGACGCGTTCTTCGAAATATTCGCGCCGAGCGGATACGCGGGCGCTTTCTCGCGGTGAAACGGTCCGAGCACGGTGGACTCGGTCGTGCCCGCGCTCGCTTTGTAGTTGATCGCATCCACCAGCATCGACACGCCCAGCGTGTCCGACATGAGAATGAATTCCTGCCGCTTGCCGGTGGACCAGTGGCCGGTCTCGGTGAGGAACTGGATGCCCTTGAACCATTCCTCCTGCGTCGGCTTCACGTCGCGCACGAAGGCATGCATGTGCTTGATGAAGCTCGACATCACCTGCTTCAGGCGCGGATTCTTCGTGTTGCGGATCCGGTGCAGCACTTCGCCCGTGAGTTTCTTCTCGCTGAATCTGCGAACGGCCATGGCAATCTCCTCGTGGCCAAATGCTAACATCGCGGCCCATGCGCATTGCGATACTGATCGCCCTGCTGCTGTCCGCCAACGCTGCGGCGCAGGACCGGACCGTCAAATTCCTGGTCGGCTTCCCGGCCGGCGCCGGACTCGACACCATGACGCGCCTGGTCGCCGACAAGATGCGCGCGCGCCTCGGGCAGCCGGTGGTGGTGGAGAACCGCCCCGGCGCGGACGGGCGCATCGCCATGGACCTGCTCAAGGCGTCGCCGCCGGACGGCCTCACGCTGGTGATGACGCCCCTCGTCACCGTGGTCACCGCGCCGCAGGTGTTCAAGGACCTGCGCTACGACCCCTTCGCCGATTTCGCGCCGGTAGCGCACGCCGCTTCGTTCCTGTTCGCCTTCACCGTCGGGCCGAACGTGCCGGCGAAATCGCTCGCCGAATACGTCGCGCTGGTGAAGCAGGATCCGAAGAACGGCAGCTACGCCTCCGCCGGCGCGGGCAGCCTGCCGCACTTCTTCTCGGTGCTGTTCGCCGACACCGCGAAGATTCCGATGGTCCACGTCGGCTACAAGGGTTCCGCGCCGGCCATCACCGATCTCATCGGCGGACTGATCTCCGCCTTCATGGGCACCGCCGGCGACGTCGTCGTGCAGCACAAGGCCGGCCGCCTGCGCGTGATCGCCACCTCGGGCGCGCAGCGCGCGCACATCCTTCCCGATGTGCCGACGTTCCGCGAACAGGGCTACAACATCGAAGGCGGCGGCTGGTACGCGGCCTACGCGCCGGCGAAGACGCCGAAGGACGCCATCGACCGCCTCGCCGCCGCGATCGGCGAAGCGCTCAAGGCGCCGGACGTGCGCGAGAAG
>CAZPNH010000232.1:3320-4489 GCA_964587635.1 uncultured Bordetella sp. | reverse complement strand
TAGAGCTCGTAGCTGGTTCCCGGTTTTTCCATGACGGTCTTCTCCACCGTTTCCCGGGACAGGTTGGGCGCGAACAGCTCGATGAAGTCGTAGGCATAGCGCCGCAGGTAGGCGCCGCGCTTGATGCCCAGCCGCGTGGTGGAGGAGGGAAACAGGTGCGAGGCGTCGATCGCGCGCAGCTGCCGGTCGCGCTTCGGGTCGAACGCCATTTTCGCCATGATGCCCACGCCCAGGCCCAGCTCGACGTAGGTCTTGATCACGTCCGCATCCGACGCGGTAAGCACCACTTCCAGCTTCAGGCCGCGCTGTTCGAAAGCGCGGTTGACCATGGAGCGGTTGGCGAAGGCGAAGTCGTAGGTGACGATCGGATATTTCGCCACGGCCTCCAGCGTCAGCGGCTCGACCTTGAGCAGCGGGTGCCTGGGCGGCACCACGATGCAGCGGTTCCACTGGTAGCAGGGCAGCGCGGCCAGTGCCGGATGCTCTGCGATTTGCTCGGTGGCGACGCAGAAATCAGCCTCGCCGGCGGCGACCTGCTCGCAAATCTGCGCCGGATTGCCCTGGTGGATGACGATCTGCACTTCCGGGTAGCGGCGCTTGAACGCGGCTACCGCCCTGGGGAGCGCGTAGCGCGCCTGGGTATGCGTGGCGGCGATGGTGAGCGTGCCGAGCTTTTCGTTGGCGAACTCCTCGCCGGCCCGCTTCAGGTTGGCGGCCTCGGCCAGCAGGCGCTCGGCGATTGCCAGCACCGCCCGCCCGGGTTCGGTCACGCCGGTCAGGCGCTTGCCGTTGCGGATGAATATTTCGATCCCCAATTCCTCTTCCAACGCCTTGATCTGCTTGCTGATTCCGGGTTGGGAGGTAAACAGCGCTTCGGCCGCGGACGAGACGCTCAGGTCGCGGCGGGCGACTTCGGCGAGGAAGCGGAGTTGCTGGAGTTTCATAAGACCTGAATGGAATATTAATCTAACTTTATAGTCTTTGAAAGTATAACGAGCGCCGGTAGCATGGCCCGCCATGGACATCGGTTTGCTGGTCCTCCTGGGCATTACCTTCTTCGCGGCGTTCGTCAACGGCGCGCTCGGTTACGGGTTTTCGTCGCTGACAGTGCCGGTCGCGCTTTTATTTCATACCAGCCGGATTCTCAATCCGGCGCTGGTGCTGGTGGA
>CAZPNH010000232.1:0-3220 GCA_964587635.1 uncultured Bordetella sp. | reverse complement strand
ATCTACGACAGCATCGATCAGCGGCTGGTTGACGAGCGCGTAGCGCAGTTCCGCGGCCAGACGCGGCGCTTCCTCGACGGCAAGCTGTCCGAGGACGACTTCCGCGCGCTGCGCCTGAGGAACGGCCTGTACGTGCAGCGCTATGCGCCGATGCTGCGCATCGCCATACCTTATGGGCTTCTTTCTTCACGGCAGCTGCGCAAGCTGGGCGACATCGCGCGCCGCTACGACCGCGGCTACGGCCATTTCTCCACGCGCCAGAACCTGCAGCTCAACTGGCCGAAGCTGGAAGAGGTGCCCGACATCCTCGCCGAACTCGCCTCGGTCGAGATGCACGCCATCCAGACCTCGGGCAACTGCGTGCGCAACATCACCGCGGACCATTTCGCCGGCGTGGCGCGCGACGAGATCGTCGATTCCTTCGTCTGGTGCGAGCTGATCCGGCAGTGGTCCACCTTCCACCCGGAGTTCAACTACCTGCCGCGCAAGTTCAAAATCGCGGTCAACGGCGCGGTGGCGGACCGGGCGGCGACTTTCGTGCACGACATCGGCCTGCATGCGCTGAAGAATGCCGAGGGCGAGGTCGGCTTCAAGGTCATCGTCGGCGGCGGCCTCGGGCGCACGCCCATCGTCGGCCACGTGATCCGCGATTTCCTGCCCTGGCCGCACCTTCTCACCTACCTGGACGCCATCCTGCGCGTCTACAACCGCCATGGCCGGCGCGACAACATCCACAAGGCGCGCATCAAGATCCTGGTGAAAGAGCGAGGCGTCGACAAATTCCGCGAGGAAGTCGATGCGGAGTGGGCGCATCTCAAGGACGGCCCGGCGACCGTGACCGCGCAGGAAATCCGCAGGATCGAAGGGCGCTTCACCCGGCCCGCCTACGAAAAGCTAGCCGACGTGGACTACACGGACCTGAAGACGCCGTTCAACGCCTGGCTGAAGCGCAACGTGCATCCGCACAAGCTGCCCGGCTATGCCGCGGTCAGCATTTCGCTGAAAAAGACGGGCGTGCCGCCCGGCGACGTGACCTCCGACCAGATGGAGCGCATCGCCGAGCTGGCCGACCACTATTCCTTCGGCGAGCTGCGCGTCACGCACGAGCAGAACCTGGTGTTCGCCGACGTGCGCCAGGCCGAGCTGCACGGCCTGTGGCAGCAGCTGAAGGAGCTGGGCCTCGCGACGCCCAACATCGGCCTGCTCACCAATATCATCGCCTGCCCGGGCGGCGACTTCTGCTCGCTGGCGAACGCCAAGTCCATCCCGGTGGCCGAGGCGCTGCAGCGCCGTTTCGACGACCTCGATTACCTGCACGACATCGGCGACATCGACCTGAACATCTCCGGCTGCATCAATGCCTGCGGCCACCACCACGTCGGCCACATCGGCATCCTCGGCGTCGATAAGAACGGCGAGGAGTGGTACCAGATCACCATCGGCGGCGCGCAGCAGGGCAGGATCGGCAAGATCATCGGGCCGTCGGTCGCGCGCGCCGACATTCCCGACGTGGTCGAGCGCCTGATCGAAACCTATCTGGAGAAGCGCGACAGCGAAGCCGAACGCTTCGTCGACGTGGTGCACCGCCTCGGCATCGAACCTTTCAAAACGAACGTCTATGGCAATCTTGATCAAAAACCGGCAAATCGCCGCCCAGCCCTCGCCGCCTGACCTGGTGCTGGAGCCGACCGACGATCCGGCGCTGCTCGCCGGCGCGGTGGGCCTGGCCAAGGTGATCGCCGTCAACTTCCCCAAGTTCGGCGACGGGCGCGGCTACTCCATCGGGCGGCTGCTGCGCGAGCGCTACGGCTACCAGGGCGAGCTGCGCGCGGTCGGCGAAGTCGCGCGCGACCACCTGCAGGCGATGGCGCAATGCGGCTTCGACGCTTTCCAGCTGCGCGAGGGCGAAGACGCGCAGGCGGCGCTCGCCGCGTTCGCCGATTTCAGCGACAGCTACCAGGCCACTGCCGCGCAGCCGCTGCCGCTGTTCCGCCGCCGGCCCGCCTGAGCCCGGCCGCCATGGCGCCCGAACTGCTCCAGAAGGTCGACGCGGCGCTCGCGCTGCTGCAGCGCGTGGCGATCGAGCACCGGCCCGCCGCCTTCGCCAGCAGCCTGGGCGCCGAGGACATGGTGCTCACCGACATGATCGCGCGGCACCGCTTCGGCATCGATATCTTCACGCTGGAAACCGGCAGGCTGCACGGCGACACGCTGCAGCTCGTGGACACGATCGAGCGGCGCTACGGGCGCAAAGTGGAACTGGTGAAGCCGGACCCGGCGGCCGTCGACGAATACGTAGCGCAACATGGCCGCGACGCGTTTTACACCGGCGTCGAACTGCGCAAGCGCTGCTGCGAGATCCGCAAAGTGGATCCGCTGCGGCGTACGCTGGCCGGCCGCAAAGCCTGGGTCACGGGCCTGCGCCGCTCGCAGTCCGCGGGCAGGGCGGAAGTGGTGGTCAAGGAATTCGACCTCGCGCACGGCATGGCGAAATTCAATCCGCTCGCCGAGTGGAGCGAAGACGAGGTGTGGAGCTACATCCGCTTCTTCGACGTGCCCTACAACGCGCTGCACGACCAGGGCTACCGTTCCATCGGCTGCGCGCCCTGCACGCGGCCCGTGGTCGCCGGCGAGGATGCGCGCGCCGGCCGCTGGTGGTGGGAAATCAAGGCCGAGGGGGGAAATACAAGCGAATGCGGCATCCATTTCTCTCCCGACGGGAAGCTGGTGCGCGAGAAGGTGCCCACGTGAAACTCGAACGCAGCCACCTCGACTGGCTGGAGTCGGAAGCCATCTACATCCTGCGCGAAGTCGCGGGCGAGTGCGCCAACCCGGTGCTGCTGTTTTCCGGCGGCAAGGATTCGCTGGTGCTGCTGCGCCTCGCCGAGAAGGCGTTCCGTCCGGGGCGCTTCCCGTTCCCGCTGATGCACATCGACACCGGCCAGAATTTCGACGAGGTGATCGCCTTCCGCGACGCGCGCGCCGCCGAGCTGGGCGAGAAGCTGATCGTGCGAACGGTCGAAGATTCGATTCGCCGCGGAACTGTCCGTTTAATCAATAAAGAACAAAGTAGAAACGCGGCCCAGTCGGTCACGCTGCTGGAGGCGATCGCCGAGTTCGGCTTCGACGCCGCCATCGGCGGCGCCAGGCGCGACGAGGAGAAAGCCCGCGCCAAGGAGCGCGTGTTCTCCTTCCGCGACGAGTTCGGCCAATGGGACCC
>CAZPNH010000231.1:0-4512 GCA_964587635.1 uncultured Bordetella sp. | reverse complement strand
CGCGCCGCCGTTGTCCATGAGCTTGTCGATGGCCGCGTCGCCCGAGCGTCTCCACAGCACCCACAGGCCGCGTTCGGCGAGGCGGCGCACGCTGGCGTCGTCGTCGCGCAGGCGCCTGAGCAGCAGGGGCTGGTCCGCCATGCGGCCGTTTGTGGCGATCCAGACGACCGCCTCGGCGCGCCGTTCCGGCCCGACGTCGTCCAGGGCGGCGAGCGCCTCGACTCTATTTTTCAGCGCCGGGAATGCGTCCAGCGGCGCGCATGTTAACGTAAGGGTCAGCAGCACCCACAGGAGAAACGAATGCGAACCGCCCTTAAGACAGCCTCGATTCATGCACTTATGATAGCCCTGTTCAGCGCCGCGACGGTCCTGGCAATGGACACCCCCAAGGATCCCAAGGACCCGGACAAGAAGGGTTCCCAGCTCGAGCCGGCGCGCGCGGCCATCGCCCGGCAGGACTGGGCGGGCGCCCAGGCGCTGCTGCGCCAGGCGGTACAGCGCAATCCGCAGAGCGCCGACGCCCACAACCTGTATGCCTATTCGATCCGCAAGGGCCCGAACCCGGCCATGGACCTGGTGTTCCGCCACTACAACGAGGCGCTGCGCCTCGACCCGAAGCTGCGCGGCGCGCACGAGTACATCGGCGAGGCCTACCTGATGTCGGGCAACGTGGTGAAGGCGCGCGACCACCTGGCGCAGCTCGAAAAGCTGTGCGGCGGCTGCCGCGAATACACCGCGCTCAAGCTGGCGGTCGCGGCGCAGGAGCAGAAGCAGGCGCAGGCGCCGAAGTAATTTGCGGCCGAATTTCGTCTTCATCCTGGCCGACGACCTCGGCTACGCCGATTTAGGCAGTTACGGCGGAAGATCGGACTGCTCCCCCGCGCTCGACCGCATGGCGCGCGGGGGGCTGCGCTTCACGCAGGGCTACGCCAACTCCTAGGTCTGCTCGCCGACGCGCTTCGCATTGATGACCGGCCGCTGGCAGCACCGGCTGCGCGGCGGCGCGGACGAACCCATCCGCAGCAGCGCGCGCGGCGACGCTTCGCTCGGGCTGCCGCCGTCGCACCCGACGCTGCCCTCGCTGCTGCGCGGCGCCGGCTACGCCACCGGCTTGATCGGCAAGTGGCACCTCGGCTATCCGCCGCACTTCGGTCCCCTGAAGAGCGGCTACCAGGAATTCTTCGGCGCGCTGTCGGGCGGCATGGATTACTTCAGCCACAAGGACACCGCGGGCAACCACGACCTGTGGGAGGGCGAGAAAGAGGTTTTCCGGAAAGGCTATCTCACCGATCTCATTTCTGAAAAAGCAATTTCGTTCATAAAAAGAAAAAGACGCGAACCGTTTTTCCTCTCCGTGCATTACAACGCGCCGCACTGGCCCTGGCTCACGCGCGCGGACGAAGACGAATCGAAGCGCATCGCGCAGGTCCCGAGCAAGATCTATCACTTCGACGGCGGCTCGGTGGCGACCTACCTCACCATGATCCGCCACATGGACGAGGGGATCGGGCGGATCCTCGCCGCGCTGAAGTCCGCCGGCATCGAAAAAAACACCGTCGTCGTTTTCACCAGCGACAACGGCGGCGAGCGCTTCTCCGACACCTGGCCGCTCATCGGCAAGAAAATGGACCTGCTCGAAGGCGGCATCCGCGTGCCCTATGTTGTGCGCTGGCCGGCCAAGGTGAAGGCGGGCGGCGTCACCGCGCAGCAGGCGGTCACCATGGACTGGGTCGCGACTTTTCTGGACATCGCAAAAGTGCCTCCCGACAAAAACTATCCCCTGGATGGCAGGAGCCTGCTGGGCGTGCTGCAAAAGCCCCAAAAGACGTTCGAGCGCGAGCTGTACTGGAAGATGCTCTACCGCAACCAGAAGGCGATGCGCGCGGGCGACTGGAAGTACCTGTCCATCGAGGGCGACGAGTTCCTGTTCAACCTGGCGCGGGACGAGCGCGAGCGGGCCAACCACGGCAAGCGCGAGCCGAAACGCCTCGCGGCGCTGCGTGCGCGCTACCTGGCCTGGGAGGCGGCGCTGCCGCGGCACCCCGACGCCAGCTACTCGGTGCCCGCCACCAAAGCGGACCTCGCGCAGCCTTCCTAGCGGTTTGCTGCGCTGCGGGGCTAGAATGTCGCCCCACGATGGAAGAAGACCTCGACCTCAGCCAGCATTTCAGCGTCACCTACACGGTGCCCGAACCCGTGCTGTCGGCCGTGGCCGAGCGCGACGTGGACCGGCTCGGCACCATCGGCGCCAAGGCGCTGCAGGAAAAGGGCTACTACACGCGGCTCATCGTCGAGAGCGATCGCCCCTCGCGCAAGCTGCTCAACCCGCACAAAATCCGGGTGCTCATCGTCGAGGACGACGAGGGCATGGCGCTGCTGATCGAGAAAGTGCTGCACACCTTCGGCTGCCAGACCCTGCGGGCGCGCAACCGCGCCGAGATCGTGCAGGGGCTCGCCGGCAAGCCGTCGCCGCACCTGGTGCTGCTCGACGTCCTGCTGCCCGATGCCAACGGCTTCGACGTGCTGAACCGCATCCGCCAGCATCCGGCGCTCGCCAACATCCCGGTGCTGCTGCTGACTTCGCTGGCGGAGGGGAAGGACGTGGCGCGCGGCCTGCAGCTGGGCGCCAACGGCTACATTACCAAGCCGGTGCTGCCCAGCGTGCTGCTCGAAGCCATCCAGACTGTCGTCGCGGGCTAGCGACTAAGCTTCCGCGCGATTTTCTTGAAGTAGCGCGCTTCGATGCGCGCATTCAGCATCGAGAGTTTCCCGCGGCCTTTGGCCGAATCCTCGACTTCCTTCGGCACGAAGCCCGCGTTGCGCAGGATGCGGTTCGCCATGCGCTGATCCTCGGGCACCAGCGGGTCCTCTGCCAGGTCCAGCGGCTTGCCCGCGCCCGGCAGGCCGTCGAACTCGCCCTGCGCCGTGGCCTCGGCGATTTTCTGTTCCGCGAGCAGTTCCAGCGCCAGCATGCGGCCGCTATGCCTTCCTCGGCGCGCGCTGCGCGGGGTCGTAGAAGAATGTTTCCGCCGCGATGCGTTCGCCTTCCCAGCGCTGGTACGCGAGCTCTTCCATGCGCGTGATCGTACCGTCGGGCCACTCGAATTGGAATATCCAGCGGATCACCACGTGGTCGCCGTTCACGAGCACCGGGCGCACGCAGGTCGACGACACGGACTTCGCGCGCGCCAGGATCTTGCGCTCGTGCGCCGCATGCACGCTGCGGCCGATCCGCGGTGGCGCCTGGTTTTCCTGCATGGACGAGTTCTCGGTGTGGAATTCCTCGCAGGCTTCGGCGTGCGCGTTCTGTTCGACTCGCGCGATGAAGCGTTCCAGCGTTTCGGCGGTGGGCATGTTCTTCTCTCGTCTTCAGGCCGCGGGCGGCTGCTTGGCGCGAGAGAGGAAGGCCCTGGCGGCCGCTTCCCAGTTCGCCCCGTCGAACGGGATCACCGGCAGCGACGGCAGGTCGACGCCGTCGATGCAGCGCACATTCACCGCCCAGCGGCCCGGGTCGAGCCGCGGGCGGCAGAACGGGTGGATGCCGCAGTGGCGGCAGAAATGTTGCTTCGCCGTCTTGGTGTTGAACTGATAGAGCGCCAGGTCGGCTTCGCCCGTGAGGATGCGCAGGTTCGCTTCCGTCGCGCCGTGCCAGAGCGCGCCCTTGCGGCGGCACAGCGAGCAGTTGCAGTCCATCACGTAGTCGAGCCTGGCCTTCAGCTCGAACGTGACTTTGCGGCAGTGGCAGGAGCCTTGATAGGTCTTGGACATATTTTCCACCGTCAATTTTAAGATTTCTTACCGTAGCCGCCGCCGCCAGGCATTTCCGCGACGAGGCGGTCGCCGGCGGGGACGACATAGGTTTCCTTGCCGGGGAGGACTTTGCCGCTGGCGAGGGTGATCCGGCCGACGCGACCATTGGCGCCGCCGGCGCGGCCGCGGGCGGGATTGTGACGGCGGTCGAAGGTGGCGCAGGCGATGCTGAAGGGCTGGGCTTCGGTGCTTTCGAGTTCGATCACCACGCCTTCGCCGCCGCGCTGCGCGCCGGAGCCGCCGGAGCCGTCGGAGAATTCGCGGCGCCGGAAGAGGAGCGGCGCCTGGGCTTCGGTGACTTCGACGGGGATGGCGCCGACGCCGCTCGGAAAGGCGGTGGTGGAGAGGCCGGCCTTGGTGGGACGCGCGCCCATGCCGCCGATGCCGATGGAGATGACGTTGAAGCGCGTGGCCTCCGGCTTCGCGCCTTCGACCTGCGGGCCGCCGGAGAGGCCGAGGATCCACATGGCGCCCGCGCCTTCGGCGGGGACCTTGCCGCCCAGCGGCGCGTCGAAGCAGTCGAACACCAGCTCGGGCAGCATCTGGCCGATGACGTGGCGCGCGGTGACGGCGCGCGGACGCAGCGGGTTGACGATGGAATCCTCGGGCGCGGAGACGGTGACCACTTCCAGCGAGCCCGCGTTGTTGGGGATGCCGGGCGCAACGATGCATTTCACGCCGAACGAGGTGTAGGCGTCGGTG
>CAZPNH010000230.1:0-4513 GCA_964587635.1 uncultured Bordetella sp. | reverse complement strand
CGGTGTTCCATTGCACCGCGCCGCCCCAGTCGCGCAGACGCTCGGCCATGATGCGCTCGTTGGCGTCCTGGCCGAGGATCAGGATGTACGGGTATGGCGTCACGCCGCTGCCGGCCTCGCCAAGCGGCACGCGCGCCATCCTGCGGCCGTCCGCCCAGATGTTCGCGCCGGTGCCCTGCTTGCCCAGTTCCAGCGCCCGCGCGGCGATGCCGAGCTGCGCGTAGATCTCCAGCGTGCGCGCCTGCACGCCCAGCGCCCTGCTCTGCTGCGCCGGCCCGGAGTGCCGGTCGATGATCATGGCGCGCACGCCGCGCCGGCAGAGCTGGTTGGCGAGCATCAGCCCGGTCGGGCCGGCGCCGACGATCAGGACGTCCGTGTCGAGCGAATTCACTCCGGCTGGATTTTCGCCGCCTGCACTACCTGCGCCCACTTCACGGTCTCGCTCCGAATGAGATCGCGGAAAACTTCGGGCGTGCCGCCGGCGACTTCGCTGGCGGTGGCGAGGATGGCATCGCGCTGGTCCGGCAGCAGCAGGATCGCGTTGAATTCCCGGTTCAGGCGGTCGACGATGGCGCGCGGCGTGCCGGCGGGCACGATGATGCCCTGCCAGTTGTAGGACTCGAAACCCGGTTGTCCCGCCTCCGCCATGGTCGGCACGTCGGGCAGCAGCGCGACGCGCTGCGCCGAAGTGACGGCGAGCGCGCGCGTCTTGCCGGCCTTGACCGAAGGCAGCGCGGCGTAGCCCATCTCGAACATCATCGGTAAATGCCCCGCCATCAGGTCGGCTGCCGCCGGGGCGCCGCCTTTGTAGGGGATGTGCACCATGTCGATACCGGTGCGCAGCTTCAGCATCTCGCCCGACAGGTGATGTGCGCCGCCGATGCCCGAGGAGCCGAAGCCGATCTTGCCCGGATTCGCTTTCGCATAGGCGATCACCTCCTGCAGGCTGTTGGCTTGCAGACCCGGTCCGGCGACCAGGATGAGCGGGCTGCGCTCGATGAGCACCACCGGCAGCAGGTCCTTCAGCGGATCGTAGGGCAGCTTCTTCATCAGGCTGACGTTCACCGAGAGCGCGGCGAGGTTGCCCATGCCGATGGTGTAGCCGTCGGGCGCGGCCTTGGCCACCGCGTCGGTGCCGACCACGCCGCCCGCGCCCGCCCGGTTCTCGATCACCACGGTCTGGCCAAGCGCCTTGGCGAGGTCCACGCCCATTTTTCGCGCGCGGATGTCGGCAAAGCCGCCGGCAGCGTAAGGCACTATCCAGCGGACGGGTTTGGTCGGCCATTCCTGCGCGTGGGCGAGACTGCTGAAAAGAAAAAGCAGAACGACCTGGAGAATTTTCATGACGAGGGAACCCTTACCCAGCCTTCCATCAGGCGCCGCGCCGAGCGGCTCATGAGCGCCTTGCTCACCACCCATTGGGCGCCGTCCGCGCGCGCTTCCGCGCCCACGCTGAGCGTGCCGGAAGGATGGCCGAAGCGGATGCGTCCGTCGGCGCTCTTGCGCGCGAGCCTGTACACCAGCGTGCCTGGAACCGCTGCCGCCGCCGCGATGGCAACGCCGCCGGTGCCGGTCATGGCGTGATGCAGCACGCCCATGGAAAAAATGCGCGCCAGCAGGTCGATCGAACCGGCGCCGATGTCTTTGCCGCTCGACGAGGTATAGGCCGCCGGGGGCGCGATGAACGCGAGTTTGGGCGTATGGCCGCGTTGCGCCGCTTCGGCTGGATCCGCCGCGAGGCCCATCGCCACCGAGCCCTGGCAGCGGAGCGCCTCGACGCGCGCGAGCAGCGCGGCGTCGTTGTTCACGTCGTCCTGCATTTCCGTGCCCTTCAACCCGAGGCTGGAAGCGGCGACAAAAATAGTGGGATTACCAGCGTTGATCAGCGTTGCTTCCACATTGCCGGTTAAAAAATCCACGACAGAACCGGTCGGAAACATTGCGCCTTCCGCGCCTGGGTCCATGAATTCGAGCCTGACCTCCGCCGCCGGGAAAGTCACGCCGTCCAGTTCGAAATCGCCCTCCTCGACCACCTGCCCGTCGCGCATGGGCACGTAAGCGAAGATGCGCTTGCCGATGTTCGCCTGCCAGATCCGCACCAGCGCGATGCCGTCGCGCGGCGCCCCGACGATGCCCTCGGAAATCGCGAACGGCCCGACCGCCGTGGTGAGGTTGCCGCAGTTGCCGGACCAGTCTATCGACGGCGTGTCGATGCGCACCTGGCCGAACAGGTAATCCACGTCGCAATCGGGCCGCTGCGATTTGGACACCAGCACCACCTTGCTGGTGCTGGAGGTGGCGGCGCCCATGCCGTCGATCTGCTTGCCGTAGGGATCCGGGCTGCCGATGACGCGCAGCAGGATGCGGTCGCGGGCGGCCGCGTCGGAGGGCAGGTCTTCAGGGCGGAGGAAAACGCCCTTGCTGGTACCGCCCCGCATGTAGACCGCGGGTATGCGCAGCTGGGTCAACGAATTCCCGTCAATTCAAACCCGCCAGCACGCGCACGTGCTGTACCACGCTCCTGCCGAGCGCGGAGAGCGCGTAGCCGCCCTCAAGCACGGAAACAATGCGGCCCTGCGCATGGCGGTCGGCGATCGCCTTCACCTGCTCGGTGACCCAGCCGTAATCCGCGTCCCGCAATTGCAGCATCGCCATCTCGTCTTCGATGTGGGCGTCGAAGCCCGCCGAGAAAATGATCAGTTCGGGGCGAAACTCGTCGAGCGCGGGCAGCCAGTGCTCCGTCACCGCTGCGTGGAACTGCTTCGAGCCCGCGCCTGCCGCCAGGGGCACGTTGACCATGTTCGACGCGGGCATCTCGGTGCCGCTGTAGGGATAGAACGGATGCTGGAAGGTGGAGGCCATCAGCACGTGCGGGTCGTCTTCGAAGATGTCCTCGGTGCCGTTGCCATGGTGCACATCGAAATCAATGATGGCGATGCGCTCCAGGCCATGTGCGTGCACCGCATGGCGAGCCGCCACCGCGACGTTGTTGAAAATGCAGAAGCCCATCGGCCGCGCGCGCAGCGCGTGGTGGCCGGGTGGTCTTACGCTGCAAAATGCATTTTGGACTTTATTTTCAAAGATCAAATCAACAGCCAAAACAGCAGCACCCGCGCCGCGCAGCGCCGCGTTCAGGCTGTGCGGGTTCATCGCGGTGTCCGGGTCGAGATGAATCATGCCCGTTTCCGGTGCGGCCTCGCGGATGGCGCGCACGTATTCGATCGGATGCACGCGCGCGAGCTGTGCATCCGTGGCGAGCGGCGCTTCGTAACGCTGAAGATGGTCCGCGACGCCCGAGGCGATCAGCTGATCCTCGATTGCGGTCAGCCGCGCCGGCTGCTCCGGATGGCCGGCGCCCATGTTGTGCTTCAGGCAGTCCGGATGCGTGATGAACGCTGTAGACATAAGGCTATGAATCATAACGTATCAAGTACAATGCCACGATGCTCCTGAAGAAACAGTTCCCGCCGGCCGCGGGCTCGCCGGTGGCGCGCATCATCGAGGCCGCCAGCCAGATCATCCTCGGCAAGGAATCGCAGATCCGCATGGCGCTGGCGTGCATGCTCGCGCGCGGGCACCTGCTGATCGAGGACATCCCGGGCGTGGGCAAGACCACGCTCGCGCACGTGCTGGCGCGCTCGCTCGGGCTGCACTTCCAGCGCATCCAGTTCACCAGCGACATGCTGCCCGCCGACATCCTCGGCGTGTCGGTCTACGAGCGCGACAGCGGCGCCTTCAAATTCCATCCCGGGCCGATCTTCGCCCAGGTGATCCTCGCCGACGAAGTCAACCGCGCGACGCCGAAAACGCAGTCGGCGCTGCTCGAGGCCATGGAAGAACACCAGGTCACCGCCGAGGGCGAGACGCGCAAGCTGCCCGAGCCCTTCTTCGTCATCGCCACGCAGAACCCCTCCGACCAGGTCGGCACCTTCCCGCTGCCCGAGTCGCAGCTCGACCGCTTCCTCATGCGCATCGAGCTCGGCTATCCGGACCGCAACGCCGAGCGCGCGCTGCTCTCGGGCACCGATCGCCGGGACCTGGTCGCGAACCTCGCACCCTGCATGACGCCCGCGGAACTGGTCGCGCTGCAGGCGCAGGCCCAGCGCGTGCACGTCGCGCCCGCGCTGCTCGACTACGTGCAGGCGATCGTCGACTACACGCGCCGCGCGCCCGATTTCAGCGGCGGCCTGTCGCCGCGCGCCGCGCTCGCGCTGGTGCACTCGGCGCGCGCGTGGGCGCTCATCGAAGGCCGCGACAAGGTGATCCCGGAAGACGTGCAGGCCGTCGTGCCCGGCGTCGCCGGCCACCGCCTGCGGCCGGCGCACGACGCGACCCGCCGCATCGATGTCGGCGCCCTGCTGCTCGCCGCCGTGCCGATTCCCTAGGGACCGGGTCCGAGGTCTCGTGCAGGCTCGGACCATTTTGGGAGCCCGCAATTGAGGCACTTTCGCGTGAAACCGTTATAGCCGCCGCCCTCCCGGATGATGAACGGCTTTCCGCAGCGGGAGATCGG
>CAZPNH010000229.1:0-4529 GCA_964587635.1 uncultured Bordetella sp. | reverse complement strand
ATCGAGATCATCCCGATGATCGACGTGATGTTCTTCCTGCTGGTGACGTTCATGCTCGCATCGCTGTCGATGCAGAACCTGCACTCGCTGCGCGTCAACCTGCCCAAGGGCCACGCGACCCCAACCCAGACCAAGTCCACGGTCACCCTCACGGTGACGAAGGATGACCGCATCTTTCTCGACAAGACGCCCGTCACCCTGGAAACGTTGGAGGGCATTCTTCGTCCGATGCTGAAGGACGCGGATACCAGCGTGATTCTCGCCGCGGACAGCGCGGCGCCGCACGGGATCACCGTGCAAGCCATGCTCAAGGCCCGCCAGGCGGGCGTGCAGCGCTTCCAGATCGCGGTCAGCCACGGCGACTAGAAGAAACACCCGATGACGGGCGTCCTCCGGTTCGACAATCCCTGGCACCGCCTGCCCTGGAGCCTGCCGCTCGCGCTCTTCATCTGCGCCGCCGTGCTGTGGGAGTTCGGCCGCATTCTCGAACGGCCGCCGGCGCACCAGACGGTGCCGGCATCGATCGAGGCGGAACTGGTCGAGCTGCCTCCGCCGCCCGTGGAGGAAAAAGTCGTGCAGCCGAAGCCTGAGCCGCAGAAGCCGGTACGGCAGCGCGAGCGCGCGCCGGCGCCTGCTCCCGTAGCGCTGCCTGCCGCGCCCGCGGCGCCAGCCGAGCAGAACAGCGTTCCCGCGCCGCCGCCCGTTCCTGCTGCAGCCGCGCCGGCTGCCCCGTCCGCGCCCGACGCGCGTTCCGCCGGTACGGCCAATCAGGGCGCGAAAGCTATCGTGCGGCCGATGCCGCAGATTCCCGATGATCTCCGGCAGGAGGCCTTCAACGCGGTGGCCGTGGTGCGATTCCACGTCTCGGCCGACGGGACCTGCACGTTCGAACTGGCGAAGCCGACGCCGAATCCGCGGCTGAACCGGCTGCTGCTGGAAAAACTCAGGGAATGGCGCTTCTTTCCGGCGATGCGCGACGGCAAGCCGGTGGCCTCCGACCAGGAGGTTCGAATCACCTTCGAGGTGAAGTGAGCGCGGCAGCGCTCAGGCGAGACATTCTTCCAGGCCGGCGAGGAACAGGTCCTTCGGCAGCTTCTTGCCGATGAACACCATCACCGACTGCTTCTTGTCCCTGCCCCAGGGCTTGCCCATGTCGCCGCCCATCATCATGTGCACGCCCTGGAAGACGACGCGGTTCGCCTTGCCCTTCATCCACAGCACGCCCTTGTAGCGCAGCAGGTCCGGGCCGTACACCTGGATCATGCCGGAGAGGAACTGCTCCAGCTTGTCGCCGTTGAAGGGCTTGTCCGAGCGGAACACGAAGGATTCCACCTCGTCGTGGTGGTCGTGGTGCGAGTCGACGAGGAATTCCGGGTCGAGCTCGAGGATGGCGTTCAGGTTGAAGCCGCGGATGTCGAGGATCTCCCCGATCGGCATCTCGCCGAAATGCACTTTCTTCACTTGCGCGCGCGGGTTCATTTTTTTGAGTCTTTTGATCAAAGACTGATTTTCTCCGTCCTGCGTCAGGTCGGTTTTGGAAAGCAATATGCGGTCCGCAAAGCCGACCTGCTGCTGCGCCTCGGTGAACTCGTCCAGCTGCGCGGTGGCGTGCTTGGCGTCCACCACCGTGACGATGGAGTCGAGCAGGTAGTAGGCGCCGATGTCCTCGTCGGTGAAGAAGGTCTGCGCCACCGGTCCCGGATCGGCCATGCCGGTGGTCTCGATGATCACGCGGTCGAATTTCAGCGCGCCCGAGCTGCGCCGGTCCTTCAGGCTGCCGAGGATCTTGATGAGGTCGCCGCGCACCGTACAGCAGATGCAGCCGTTGTTCATCTCGACGATCTGCTCGTCGCTTTTCTCGATGATCTCGCTGTCGACGCCGACTTCGCCGAATTCGTTCTCGATCACGGCGATCTTCTTGCCGTGGTCTTCCTTGAGGATGCGGTTGAGCAGCGTGGTCTTGCCCGCGCCGAGAAAGCCGGTGAGGATGGTCACCGGCACCATCTGGTTCTGTTCCATCGGGCGATTCTACCCCGGCAAGACCACGGCTATTGCAGGGAAAAGCGGTAGGCAAGGCGCTCCGGCCGCAGGTCCTTGACCACGTAATAGGTCTCGCCGGCGCGGAACACGTGGCGGCACCAGTTCTCGTCCACGTCGCGCGCGGTCAGCTCGAGGCACAGCTTGCCCTTCTTCGTCACGTACCACTTGCCGGCGCCCGTCATCTCGCCCCTGCCGTCCTTGCGCCGGCCCGCGGCCCCGAGCAGGTTGCGCTCCCCGAGGTCGAGCGTGAGGAACCATTCCTGGTTCTCCTTGTGCATCTGCCGGCCGGACAGCAGCTTCCTAAGCGCGTCGCCGGTGAGGCGCTCGTGCGGCTGCGCCAGCAAGTCGCGCAGGCGCGGCCGGTCGTCGATGCGCTGCGCGCCCGCCACGGCGGGGCTCGCGCGGCCGGCCGCGAAATCCTGCGCCGAGAATTTGCCGAGCGCGGACAGCGCGTACTGCCGTTTCGACACGAAGTCGTTCAGCGCCAGCGCGTCGCTTTCGCTGCGCATCTGCCTCGCGTAGGCGACGCGCTTGCCGCCGCCGTCGAGGAACACCAGCACCGGCGCCCAGGAAACGCGCACCTGGTCGATGACCTCGCGCTCTTCCTTCGTCGGCGCGAACAGGTCGATGTTGACGACCACGTAGTTGGGCCGCCACTGCTCGCGCACGCGGTCGCTGTTGAGGATCGCGCGCGCTTCCCGGCACGGCGGGCAGAACTCCGACATGCCGAAATAGAGCAGCACGTGCTTCTGCGGTTCCGCCTTCACGCGCTCGAGCGCCGCCGCGACCGTGGGCGCCTCCTCGTAGCCGGTGAGGAAGGAATACGCCTGCGCCGGGGCGGCGGCCAGCAACAGCAGAACGGCGAGGATTCGAACCATGGCTTTTTCTCCCTAGGCCCGCACCAATAGCAGGCCCTTCAGATAGTCGCCTTCAGGAAAGCTCAGCGCGACCGGATGGTCGGCCGCCGGACCGAAGCGTTCGATGATTTTCGCATCCACGCCGGCGTCCGACGCCGCGCCCGCGACGATGGACTGGAACAGTTCCGCGGAAACGCCGCCCGAGCAGGAAAACGTCGCCAGCAGGCCGCCCGGCGCGAGGAGCTTGAACGCCATCAGGTTGATGTCCTTGTAGGCGCGCGCCGCGTTCTTCACCTGCGCCGCGGTGGGCGCGAACTTGGGCGGGTCGAGCACCACCAGATCGAAGCGCTTCCCGCGGTCGCGCAGCAGGCGCTGGTAGGCGAAGACGTCGGCCTGTTCAACGCTCGTTTTCGAGACATCCGCGGAATTCGCGCTCAAATTCTCTCTGGCCATCTCAAGGGCGGCGGCGGAGCTGTCCACCGCGGTCACATGCTGCGCGCCGCCCGCGAGCGCGGCGACGGAAAATCCGCCCGTGTAGCAGAACGCATCCAGCACCTCGCGGCCTGCGGCAAGCGCGCGCACGCGCTGCCGGTTGTCGCGCTGGTCGAGGAAAAAGCCGGTTTTCTGCCCGGCTGCCACGTCGACGCGGAAATTGAGGCCGTGCTCGACGATCGGGCAGCGCGCCGCCGCGCGGTTGCCCCGCACCGCAGGCGGCTCGGCGCCTGCGGTCCTCGCCCAGCCGGCGCGCGGCGCGAGGCCTTCCAGCTGGCGCACCTCCGCGTCCGAGCGCTCGTAGATCGCCTCGCAGCCGGTCGCGTCCGCGAGCGCGTCGAGGATCGCTTCGCGCCAGTGCTCGGCGCCCGCCGAGAGGAATTGCGCGACGAGCACGTCGGCATAGCGGTCCACGATGAGGCCCGGCAGGCCGTCCGATTCGCCGTGCACCAGCCGCAGCGCGTTGGAATGCTGGAACGCCGGCAGGGACGCACGAAATTGAATTGCTTTTCTTATGCTCGAATCAAAAAAAGATTTCTCGATCCTGGTGCCCGGATCGAAACTCCAGACCCGGGCGCAGATCTGCGACTGCGGGCTCCAGGCCGCTACCGCCACCGGCTGACCCTCGGCGGATTTGACCAGCACGGTTTCACCGTTCGCGGGCGCGCCGTCCACTTTTTCCACTGCGCCGGAAAAAATCCACGGGTGGCGGCGCTTGAGCGATTTGTCGCGCCCGCTCTTGAGGTGCAGCGATTTCATGCCCGCAGCCTTACTTTTTCCGCGCGCGCGGGTGCGCGGCGTCGTAGACCTTGGCGAGCGCCTGGAAATCGAGGTGCGTGTAGACCTGCGTGGTCGAGATGCTGGCGTGGCCGAGCATCTCCTGCACCGCGCGCAGGTCCTGCGAGGACTGCAGCACGTGGCTGGCGAAGGAGTGGCGCAGCATGTGCGGGTGCACCGACGCGCCCAGCCCCTGGCGCTTCGCCCACGCGCGCAGCCGCGCCTGCACGATCCCGGGCGCGATGCGCTTGCCGCGCGCGCCCACGAACAGCGCGCGTTCCGCGGGCGCCGCGAGCTGCGTGCGCGCCTTGAGCCAGTCTTTCAACGCCTCGCGCGCCCGCCCGCCGACGGGCACCGTGCGCG
>CAZPNH010000228.1:0-4532 GCA_964587635.1 uncultured Bordetella sp. | reverse complement strand
GGCGGATCCCTCCGCGATCAGGATGTTGGTTTCGTAGTCCTGCGGGTCGAGACCGTAGTGGATATAGATCGCGCGACCCAGATCCGATTGCGCGGGCAACAGCCTGAATTTTTGCTGCCAGTCGTACTTCAATACGACTTTCGCCCACCCGGAGCAAAGTGAACAATGCCCGTCAAAAACGATGATTGGACGATCATCCGGGAACGCCGGGACGGCGGGATCTCGCCGGTAGCTGTACGGTTCTCGAGACGCCACCATCCTGGCCGCCCGGCCTTTGATCGGCCTTAGGCCTGCTTCTCCCGCATCGTTACGAATTCCTCCGCCGCGGTCGGGTGGATGCCGATGGTGGCGTCGAACTGCGCTTTGGTCGCGCCCAGCTTCACCGCGATGGCGACGCCCTGGATGACTTCGCCGGCGTCGGGGCCGAGCATGTGGGCGCCGATCACGCGCTGGCTGGCGGCGTCGACGACCAGCTTCATGAAGATCCGCTCTTCGCTGTTGCCCATGGTGTGCCTGAGCGAGCGGAACGCGGTCTTGTAGATGTCCACCTTGCCGAAGCGCGCGCGCGCTTTTTCCTCGGACAGGCCGACGGTGGCGAGGTTGGGGTTGGCGAACACCGCGGTGGGCACGTTCTCATGGTCCACCGGCGTCGGCTTGCCGCCGAACAGCGTCTTGGCGAGCGCCATGCCCTCGGCGGTGGCGACCGGCGTGAGGTTCAGCCGGTCGGTGACGTCGCCGATGGCGTGGATCGAATCCACCGAGCTCTGCGAGAAGTCGTCGACGATCACCCTGCCGTCCGTGTGCAGTTTCACGCCCGCCGATTCGAGCCCCAGCCCCGCGGTGTTCGGCTTGCGGCCGGTGGCGAACATGACGAGGTCGAACGACGCGCGAGTGTCGTCGATGAATTCGACTTCAATCAATTCATTTTCTCTCATCAGGCCGACGGGGCCGCGGTTGAAGGCGATGGCGACGCCTTTCCTGCCCATTTCCTCGGCAAGGCGCGCCGCAATGTCGTGGTCGAACCCGCGCAGCAGCTGCGCGCCGCGATGGGCGAGGGTGGTCTGCACGCCGAGCCCGTTGAATATCGAAGCGAACTCGACGGCGATGTAGCCGGCGCCGACGATCAGCGCGCGTTTCGGCAGCTTTTCCAGGTGGAACGCCTCGTTGGAGGTGATCGCCAGTTCGGCGCCCGGAATGTTCGGTTTCTGCGGCCAGGAACCCGTGGCGACGAGGATATGTTTTGCCGTGTAGGTCTTGCCGTCCAGGGAAACGGAATGAGGATCGAGAACAACGGCGCGGCCACGCAGTATCTTGGCCCCGGCGTTGACCAGGGCGCGCTCGTAGACGCCGTTCAGCCGCTCGATTTCGCGGTCCTTGTTGGCGAGCAGCTTGCTCCAGTCGAAGGACGGTTCGGCGACGCGCCAGCCGAAATCGGCGGCGTCCTTCAGGTCGTCGCGCAAATGCGCGGCGTAGGAAAACAGCTTCTTCGGGATGCAGCCGACGTTGACGCAGGTGCCGCCAAAGCGGCCCGACTCCGCCACCGCGACGCGGGCGCCCAAGTTGGCGCTGAAGCGGCTCGCGCGTACCCCGCCCGAACCGCCGCCGATGGTGAAAAGGTCGTAGTCGTACTTCAGAAACAGCTACTTCAGGTTCTTGAGATTCATCCCGACGAGGTCGAGGGTGGCGGCCAGCTTCATGTACTGCGGCTTGTCGGCCAGCCATTTGATGGCGCTGTTGACCCGCTGCTCGATCTGCGCCGCCGGCATGCCTTCGATGCCCATGAACATCTTGGCGAGGTCGGTGAGCCCCGCGGCAGCCGCGTCGCCGCCCACTTCGCGCAGCTTGGCCTCGATCGCGGCCCGATCGAGGTTGGTAACGAGCTTCATGGTCGGTTCATTGCTCATGGCGCGCTCCTATTCGGCGGTAAGTATATAGCGCCCGGCGGCCTGCCGGGCACGTCCATCGGCCACCAGTTTGTCGAGGTGCGCGGTGAGCGAACGCAACGCAACTGGATGTAATTTCGGAGAAACATCGTCGTAGACATCCGGCACCAGTTCTTCCAGCGTCGCCTCCCCGCGGCGCTTGAGAGCGGCCGTGACCTTGGCTTCGCGCGCCAGGCGGTGCGCCACCAGCCGCCGCACTTCCTTGTGCGGCGCACCGACCAGGTAGCCGTGCCCAGGGGCGATGATGGCGATGTCCTCGGCGAGCAGTTTTTCGAGCGACGCCAGGTAGGCGCGCATGTCGCCGTCGGGCGGATTGATGACCACCGTCGAACCCTGCATCACGTGGTCCCCGGTGAAGAGCATCCGGGTCTGCTCGAGCAGGTAGCAGAGATGGTTCGATGCATGTCCCGGGGTGTGAACAGCGCGCAGGCTGAAATGTTCCGTCTGCAGCCGCTCGCCGTCCGCGAGCACGCGATCCGGCCGGTAGCCCCGGTCCTGGCTCGCGCCCGGCGGCGCAGGGCGCCCCAGGATCTGCGCGCCGGTGGCCGCTTTCAGCGCCGCCGCCGCGGGCGAATGGTCCATGTGCGTGTGCGTGGTGAGGATCCAGCGGATGCGTCCTGCGCCGGTCTCGATGATTTTGGCGATGTGCGAATCGAGCGCCGGGCCCGGATCGATCACCGCGATTTCCTTTTCGCCGACCAGGTAGGTGTTGGTGCCGGGTCCGGTCATCGCGCCGGGATTGGGCGCGGTGATGCGCGTGACATGGCGGTCGAGGCGCTTCGGGATGCCGGGCTGGATGACGAAGCAGGTATTGCCTTTTTCTTCGGGATCGCTCCAGTGGATCTCGAAGTAAGGCGGATCGGCGCGGCGGAACAGGCGCTGCGAACCTTCGTGGTCGAGCGCCCAGCAGGCGGCGTTCACCTCGATGTCGCCCAGGCTCCCCGCGTGCTCCAGCACCGCGCGCGGCGTGGCGAAGGGCGCCAGGTCCGCGAGCGTGCTGCGCGTCGGGAATATCAGCTCGATCTCGCCGCGCCTGCCGCGCTCCAGCGCGTCGCGCGGGCTGACCCAGACGCTGTGCACCGTTTCGGATTTGTCGTGCGCGCCGTGCTGGCCGAGCGGCGCGCAGGCGACGAAAAAGCGCGTGCTGAAGCGGCGCGGCCGGCCCGGCGCCGTGATCCAGTGGCTGTAGTAGGCGATGTCCCGCGCCGGGATGTAGAGGTTCTCCTTTTCCAGGATTTCGCTGAACGGCAGCGTTCCCGCATTCAGGGGCTCGCGCAGCTGTTCCAGGCCCGCGGCACGCGCCGGACTGACGGGAGTCCCCTGGTCGTCGACGGCAAGGAGGATCCCCGCTTCTTCAAAGCATTCGCGCGCCGCGGCCATCCAGTAGGCGAGGCCGCCGGAGGCGAGTCCCAGGCGCGCGCTCGCCTGCGCGTCGTCGAGACCGCGCACGCGTCTGGCCGCGCGTTCGCCGGAGTCGTCGGGATCCAGCGCGCCGCCGGGAAACACGAACGCGCCCGGCAGGAACGCCGCCTTGTTCGTGCGCTGGAGCATGAATACTTCGGGCGACGACGCCTGTTCCCGAAGCAACAGCAGGGTCGCCGCTGGGCGCGGCGCGGGTTTTGCCTCGCTCACGCGCTGCGACTCGGCGCGGCCGTCTCACCGCGCCCTGCGCGGTCCTTGTCGTTTTGCGCCTTGATCAGGGCGCGCGCTTTTTCCCAGTCGGCGTCCGTCAGCTTGTCGAGGCCGGTGAAGCCCGCGCCGTTGGCAAGGTAGCCTGCGCCGTCCACGGCGATGGTCTCGCCCGTGAGCCATTCGCAGCCGTCGGCCATGAGGAAGGTGGCGAGGTTCTGCAGCTCGGGCATCTGCCCGATGCGGCGCATCGGGTTGATGTCGTTCGAATCCTCGAAACTGCCGCCGGGACGCAGGCGCTTGGAGGCGCCCTCGGTGGGGAAGGGGCCCGGCGCGATCGCGTTCAGGCGGATGCCGTAGCGGCCCCACTCGACCGCGAGCGATTTGGTCATGATGTGCAGGCCCGCCTTGGACATCGCGGAGGGCACCACGTACGGCGAGCCGGTATGCACCCAGGTGACGAGGATGGAGATCACCGAGCCCTTGTGGCCGCCCGCGATCCAGCGCTTGCCCACGGCCTGCGTCACGTAGAAGCTGCCGTGGAACACGATGTTGGCGATGGCGTTGAAGCCGTTCGGCGTGAGGTCCTTGGTCGGGCTGATGAAATTGCCGGCGGCGTTGTTGACGAGGCCCGTGAGCGGCCCGGCTTCGTCCCAGATGCGCTGGACCATCGCGTCCACCGCCTGCGCGTCGCGGATGTCGACCGGGTGGGTCCTGACCGTGCCGCCGTACTTGTCCGTCAGTTCCTTTGCGCAGGCATCCAGCACGGCCCCGCGGCGGCCCGCGATCCAGATCTCGGCTCCCAGCTGCAGATAGCGGGTGGCGATTTCCTTGCCCAGGCCGGTGCCGCCGCCCGTGACCAAGATGCGCTTACCCTTGAGCAGTCCCTCTTTGAACATGGCGTTCCTCTTTGCAAAGAACGCCCATTGTAATCACCGCAATCACGGCCATCACGCCGCA
>CAZPNH010000227.1:1803-4539 GCA_964587635.1 uncultured Bordetella sp. | reverse complement strand
CGCCCGCGACAGTCAATCCCAGCCTGTGGCGGCAGGCGCAGCTCAACTACCGCAACGGCCTGTTCAAGGTCGTCGACGGCATCTACCAGGTACGCGGCCTCGACATTTCCAACATGACCATCGTCGAGGGCAGGACCGGCCTGATCGTCATCGATCCGCTGCTTGCGATGGAAACCGCGAAGGCGGGCATGGCGCTGTATTTCCAGCACCGGCCGAAAAAGCCGGTGCTGGCGGTGATCTATTCGCACAGCCATGCCGACCACTGGGGCGGCGTGAAAGGCGTCGTCGACGAGGCGGACGTGCTCGCCGGCCGCGTGGCGGTGATCGCGCCCGCCGGATTCATGGAGCACGCCGTGGCGGAGAACATCATCGCCGGCACGGCGATGAGCCGGCGCTCGCACTACCAGTTCGGGCCGCTGCTGCCCAAGAACGAGCGCCAGCAGGTGGACGCGGGCCTGGGCAAGACGCTGGCCGCCGGCTCGGTCACGCTGATCGCGCCGACCGACGTGATCTCCAGAGATCTCGACAAGCGCACCATCGACGGCGTCGACATCGTGTTCCAGCTCGCGCCAGGGACCGAGGCGCCGGCCGAGTTCCACATGTATTTCCCGCAGTTCAAGGCACTGAACATGGCCGAGAACGCGACCCACAACATGCACAACCTGCTGCCATTGCGCGGCGCGGAGGTGCGCGACCCGCAGGTCTGGTCGCGCGTCATCAACGAGGCGCTGGACATGTTCGGCGGCGAAGCGCAGGTGCTGCTCGGGCAGCACCACTGGCCGGTCTGGGGCAACGAGCGCCTGGGCGCCTTCCTCGCCCAGCAGCGCGACCTCTACAAATACATCCACGACCAGACGCTGCGCATGATGAACCACGGCCTCACCGCGGCCGAGATCGCCGAGAAGATCGAGTTGCCGCCCAGCCTCGCCGCCGAATGGCACGCGCGCGGCTACTACGGCACGCTGCGCCACAACGTCAAGGCGGTGTACCAGAAATATCTCGGCTGGTACGACGCCAACCCGGCGAACCTGGATCCGCTGCCGCCCGTCGAGGCCGGCAGGAAGTTCATCGAATACATGGGAGGCGCCGACGCGGTGCTGCGCCGCGCGCGCGCGGACTTCGCCAAGGGCGAGTACCGCTGGGTGGCGCAGGTCATGAGCCAGGCGGTGTTCGCCGACCCGGCCAACCGCGAGGCGCGCGAACTGGCGGCCGACGCCTACGAGCAGCTCGGCTACCTCGCCGAATCGGCGACCTGGCGCAACGCCTACCTGTTCGGCGCCTGGGAATTGCGCAACGGCACGCCGACGGTCCCGGTCGGCTCGCCGGTGACGCCGGATACCCTGAAGGCGCTCAAGCTGGACATGTTCTTCGACTACCTCGGCGTGCGCCTGAACGGGCCGAAGGCCGCGGGCAGGCGCATCGTCATCAACTGGCAGTTCACCGACGTGAAGCAGAAATTCCTGCTCAACCTGGAGAACGCGGCGCTCACCTATCTGCCCGAGCGGCAGTCGAGGCAGGCCGACGCCACGCTGATCCTCGCCAAGGCGACGCTGGACGAGATCACGCTGCGGCGCACGACTTTTCCGGAAGCCATAGCGCAGGGCAAAGTCCAGGTGGAAGGCAACCCGCTGAAGCTGGCGGAGCTGTTCTCGCTGCTGGACAGCTTCGCGCCGATGTTCGAGATCATCGAGCCGAAGAAGGCCGCGAACTAGCTTGGATGACTTCGACTATGTGATCGCGGGCGGCGGCTCCGCCGGCTGCGTGCTCGCCGGCCGGCTGTCGGAGGATCCCTCGGTGCGCGTCTGCCTGCTGGAGGCGGGCGGCAGCGGCGATTCCTGGGTGGTGAATACGCCCGCGGCGGTGGTGCTCATGGTGCCGGCGCCGGTCAACAACTGGGCCTTCGAGACCGTGCCGCAGCCCGGACTGGGCGGGCGGCGCGGCTACCAGCCGCGCGGGCGCGCGCTCGGCGGCTCGAGCGCCATCAACGCCATGGTCTACATCCGCGGCCACCGCAGCGACTACGACCGCTGGGCCGCGCTCGGCAACGCCGGCTGGTCCTACGCCGACGTGCTGCCTTACTTCAAGCGCGCCGAGAACAACGAGACCCTGCGCGGCGAATACCACGGCAGCGGCGGGCCGCTCCATGTCTCGGCGCTGCGCACGGACAACCCGTTCCAGGGAATATTCATCGAGGCGGCGCGCCAGGCGGGGTTCGCGCACAACGCGGATTTCAACGGCGCCGAGCAGGAGGGCGTGGGCGCCTACCAGGTGACGCAGAAAAACGGCGAACGCTGGAGCGCCGCGCGCGCCTACGTGCAGCCGCATCTGTCGCGGCCGAACCTGAAGGTGATCACGGGCGCGAGGGCAAGGCGCGTGCTGCTCGAGAATCGCCGGGCCAGGGGCGTGGAGTTCGCGGTGAATTCACAACTTCAGACCGTAAAGGCGAAAGCAGAAGTCATCGTGTGCGCCGGCGCGCTGCAAACCCCGCAGCTGCTCATGCTCTCGGGCATCGGGGACGGCGGGCAGCTGAAGAAATTCGGCATCGAGGCGGCGCATCACCTGCCGGGCGTGGGGCGCAATCTGCGCGACCACGTGGACTATGTGTTCGCCTTCCGGTCGGACAGCCTGGACCTGTTCGGCAGCTCGCTCGGCGGCGGCATGCGCCTGCTGAAGGAAATCGGCCGCTACCGCCGCGAGCGGCGCGGCATGATCGCCACCAATTTCGCCGAAGCGGGC
>CAZPNH010000227.1:0-1703 GCA_964587635.1 uncultured Bordetella sp. | reverse complement strand
CCGCTACCGCCGCGAGCGGCGCGGCATGATCGCCACCAATTTCGCCGAAGCGGGCGGCTTCCTCAAGACCGATCCCGGCCTGGCCGCGCCGGACGTGCAGCTGCATTTCGTCGTCGGCGTGGTGGACAACCATGCGCGCACTTTCCACTTCGGCCACGGCTACAGCCTGCATGTCTGCCTGCTGCGGCCGAAGAGCGCGGGCAGCGTGACGCTGGCGAGCGCGGATCCGCAGGCCGCGCCCGCGATCGATCCGGCGTTCTACGCCGAGCCGGAGGATCTCGAAAGCATGGTGCGCGCGTTCAAGCTGTCGCGCCGGATCCTGGATGCGCCGGCGCTGGCCGCCGTGCGCACGCGCGACATGTTCACCGCCGACGTGAGCACCGACGACGAGATCCGCGCCACGCTGCGCGCCCGCTCGGACACCATCTACCATCCGGTGGGCACCTGCCGCATGGGCGTGGACGGCATGGCGGTGGTGGATCCGCAACTGCGCGTGCACGGCATCGAGGGCCTGCGCGTCGTGGACGCATCGGTGATGCCCGACCTGATCGGCGGCAACACCAATGCGCCGACCATCATGATCGCGGAGAAGGCGAGCGACATGATCCGGGGCGCCGCGATAAGATCCTGACGTGAAGGTCATCGTCCCTGACAGCGAGATCGAATTGTCCGCTGTGCGGTCCGCCGGCGCGGGCGGGCAGAACGTCAACAAGGTCTCGAGCGCGGTGCACCTGCGCTTCGACGTGGCGGCGTCCTCGCTGCCCGGCGCGGTGAAGGCACGGCTGCTGTCGCTCAAGGACCACCGCATCACGCGCGACGGCGTGGTGGTGATCAAGTCGCAGCAGCACCGCAGCCAGGACATGAACCGCGAGGAGGCGCTGCGACGCCTGCACGAGCTGGTGGACGCGGCCGCGGTGGTGCCGAAGACGCGCCGGCCGACGAAGCCGACGCGCGCGTCGAAGAAACGGCGGTTGGAGGGAAAAATCCGGCGCGGCCGGATCAAGGCCCTGCGCGGAAAAGTGGGACCGGAAAACTAGTCTAGTAACGTTTGCCAGTGCTGAACTCGCCCTTCAGGCGCGCGACCTGGCGCCTGAGGAGTTCGAGCTCGGCGCGCGCGGCCTCGACCTCTGAGACAAGATTACCCGCATGCGCAACGCGGAAGCGCTCGTTGGCCGCGTTCCAGCGCTGCACCAGATCCTGCTCCTGATCGCGCCAAGTTTTGCGTTTGTCCATGGTCTTCCTCGAGGTGGATATAAAAAAAGCCCGGTCTCCCGGGCTTTCATGTTTTCTGGCGCCATGTTCAGCCGTCTTCGGACCGGCCGGCGGGCGGGATCGAGATGCCCGCCGGAATGTCGTCGCGCGGCAGGCCGTGGTGCACGTCGGTGACCGGTTGCGGAGGCGTGCTGCCTTTTTTCGGGCGGCCCGGGCGGTAGAACACCTGGAAAGGCTTGAGCGGCGGAACCACGGGCGGGCGCTCCAGGTACCTGCAATCCGATTCGGTCGGCATGCTGGCGGTGGCGCCGATGCGGCGGCCGGCCACGAACACGGTGTAGCGCAGCATGTGGGCGGAGCCGGGAATCGGCTGCGCGATGACTTCGTACTTGCCGAGCATGAAACGCCGGCGCTCCTGGCGGCCAGGATGTTCGCGCGTTGCGTTTCTGACTTCCTCAGTCAACTTTGGCGTCCTTCTTCGCTTTTGCCGC
>CAZPNH010000226.1:0-4553 GCA_964587635.1 uncultured Bordetella sp. | reverse complement strand
GCGGATGTGCGAGCCGTCGACGTCCGCATCGGTCATGACGATGATGCGGTGATAGCGCAGCTTCTCCGGGTTGTATTCTTCCTTGCCGATGCCGCAGCCCAGCACGGTGATCAGCGTTGCGATCTCGGCCGAGCCGAGCAGCTTGTCGAAGCGCGCCTTCTCTACGTTGAGGATCTTGCCTTTGAGCGGCAGGATCGCCTGGAACTTGCGGTCGCGGCCCTGCTTCGCCGAGCCGCCGGCCGAGTCTCCCTCGACCAGGTAGAGCTCGCACTGCGCCGGGTCCTTTTCCTGGCAATCGGCCAGCTTGCCGGGCAGTCCCAGCCCGTCCAGCACGCCCTTGCGGCGCGTCATTTCGCGCGCCTTGCGCGCGGCTTCCCTGGCGCGCGCCGCGTCCACGATCTTGGCGGTGATGACGCGCGCATCCGCGGGATGCTCTTCGAGGAATTCGCGCAGCTTCTCGGCCACGATTTCCTCGACCACCGGCCGCACTTCCGACGACACGAGCTTTTCCTTGGTCTGCGAGGAGAATTTCGGCTCCGGCACCTTCACCGAAAGAACGCAGGCGAGGCCCTCGCGCATGTCGTCGCCGGTGGTCTCAACCTTGGCTTTCTTGGCGAGTTCGTGTTCCTCGATGTACTTGTTCAGCACGCGGGTCATCGCCGCGCGCAGTCCCGTCAGGTGCGTGCCGCCGTCCTTCTGCGGAATGTTGTTGGTGTAGCAGAGCACGCTTTCCTGGTAGGAATCGTTCCACTGCATCGCCACCTCGACCTCGATGCCGTCCTTCTCGCCATGCCCCAGAAAAACGCCCGGGTGCAATACGGCCTTCGAGCGGTTCATGTATTCGACGAAAGCCTGCACGCCGCCGGAGAAGGCGAAGTCTTCCTGCTTGCCGGCGCGCTGGTCCACCAGCACGATCCTGACGCCGTTGTTGAGGAAGGAGAGCTCGCGCAGGCGCCGTGCCAGGATGTCGTAGTGGTAATCGACGACGCCGAAAACGCTGCGGGAAGCGAGGAAGTGCACTTCCGTGCCGCGCTTCTCGGTCGTTCCGGTCACGCGCAGGGGGCCGGTCGCGACGCCGTCGGCAAATTCGATCTGGTAGACCTTGCCGTCGCGCCAGATGGTCAGCCGCAGCCACCCGGACAACGCATTGACCACCGAGACGCCGACGCCGTGCAGACCGCCGGAAACCTTGTACGAGTTGGAATCGAATTTTCCCCCGGCATGCAGCTCGGTCATCACTATTTCGGCCGCCGAGCGCTTCTGCTCGTCGTCCTCCTTGATCCCGGTCGGGATGCCGCGGCCATTGTCGAGCACCGACACCGAATTGTCGGTATGGATCGTGAGCACGATCTCGTCGCAGAAACCTCCCAGCGCTTCGTCCACCGCGTTGTCCACCACTTCGAACACCATGTGGTGCAGGCCGGTACCGTCGGAGGTATCACCGATGTACATGCCTGGGCGCTTGCGGACCGCCTCCAGGCCTTTCAGTATCTTGATGCTGTCGGCTTCGTAGCCGTTGGCATCAGGTATCGGCTTCTCGGATTCACCCACCACTAGATCCTCATTGGCATGACGACGTACTTGAATTCCGCCTCGGACGGAAAACTCAACAGGGCGCTGGAAGCAGCATCGCCGAACCTGCATTCGACATCGCTACCGGCGACGTTGTTCAACACGTCCAGCAGGTAATTGACGTTGAATCCGATATCCAGCGCATCGCCCTTGTAGGCGACCTCGATCGTCTCCTCGGCTTCTTCCTGCTCGGTGTTGGAAGACACAATTTTCAGGCTGCCGTCGGTCAGCACCCAGCGCACGCCGCGGAATTTCTCGTTCGACAGGATCGCCGCGCGCAGCAGGGCCTGGCGCAGTACTTCGCGGCCGATCGAAAGCTGGTTCTTGTGCCCGACCGGGATCACCCTTGTGTAGTCCGGAAATTTGCCGTCGACGAGCTTCGATACAAGTTCCACGGTGCCGAAGCTGAAGGAGGCCTGCGTCGCCGAAAGCTCGATCCTGACCTCCGCGTCGCTGTCCGACAGCAGTTTCACGAGCTCGAGCACCGTTTTGCGCGGGACGATGACTTCCTGCCGAGGTACTTTCGCTTCCAGCGCCATCGACGCGAATGCCAGCCGGTGGCCGTCGGTCGCGACCAGCTTAAGGGTTTTGTCCTCCACTACCATGAGGAGCCCGTTCAGGTAATAGCGGATGTCCTGCTGGGCCATCGAATACTGCACCAGGCCGAGCAACCGCCTGAGTTCCTTCTGCCGCAGCGAAAAGCGCGCCACGTCGCCGGCCGGCTTGGCCAGGCGCGGGAAGTCCTCCGCCGGCAGCGTCTGCAGGACGAAGCGGCTTTTGCCGGCTTTCACCAGCAGGCGCTTTTCCTGTTGTTGCAGCGTGACTTCCGAACCCTCCGGAAGCGCCCTGAGGATATCCACGAGTTTGCGTGCCCCGACCGTGACCGAGCGGTCGTCGCCCGACGGCTCGACCGTCCCGCGGGAGGTGATCTGTATTTCGATATCGGTAGCTAGGAACGACAGCGCTCCCGCGCCGCGTTCGATCAGAACGTTGGACAGGATCGGCAGGGTGTGACGACGTTCAATGATTCCGCTGACTGCGGAAAGCGGACCCAGAAGTTCGTCCCGTTTCGCTTTGACTAGAACCATTGTTGTTCCTTTATTAATACCTAGTAGTAACTAATAGAGCGGCTGCGTTTTCTGTATAACCCCGATTCACCTTCGTTGCCCGGTACTTGGCCCCATCCCCGGCCGTGTGCAAGCTGTTGAAAAAGCTGTGGGCCGTTGTGTGTCGTTTCTGCGGACCCGCGGAAACAGCTTGTTATGTACATATCCCCCCAACGCATTACACAGCTTTGCCGTTCAAAAATCCTGCACTTCAACCCTTCAGCACCTGTTCCAGTAGATGGTAATCGCGGTTCAGGCCGATATCTTTCATGCGCAGCGACGCGATCGTGCGGCAGGCATGCAGCACGGTGGTGTGGTCGCGGTTGCCGAAGGCCTCGCCGATTTCGGGCAGGCTCATCTGGGTAAGGTCCTTGGCGAGCGCCATCGCCACCTGGCGCGGCCGCGCGACGTTCCGGTTGCGGCGCTTGGAGTGCATGTCGGAGATCTTGATCTTGAAGTACTCCGCCACGGTCTTCTGTATGCCTTCGACATTGATCTGGCGGTTGGCCACGTGCAGGATGTCGCGCAGCGCCTCGCGCGCGAGCTCGAGCGACAACTCCCTGCCGGTGAAGCGGGCGAAAGCGAGCACCTTTTTCAGCGCGCCTTCCAGTTCGCGCACGTTGGAGCGGATGTGCTTGGCGATGAAGAAAGCGATGTCTTCGGCCAGTTCCAGCGCCTCAGCTTCCGCTTTTTTCAGCACGATTGCGACGCGCATTTCCAACTCGGGCGGTTCGATCGCGACGGTCAGCCCCCAGCCGAAGCGGGAAATCAGCCGCTCCTGCATGCCCGCGATCTCCTTGGGGTAGGTATCGCAGGTGATCACGATCTGCTTGTGGGCCTCGACCAGCGCGTTGAAGGCGTAGAAAAACTCCTCCTGGGTGCGGTCCTTGTTGGAGAAGAACTGGATGTCGTCGATCAGCAACAGATCGAGAGAATGGTAGTAGCGCTTGAATTCCTCGAAGGACTTTTGCTGGTAGGCGCGCACGACATCGGTCACGTACTGTTCGGCATGGATGTAACGGATGCGCGCCTGCGGGCGCTCCGCCGACAGGTGGTTGCCGATCGCCTGCACCAGGTGGGTCTTGCCGAGGCCGACACCGCCGTAGATGAACAATGGGTTGTAGGAAATGCCGGGATTTTCGGCGACCTGCATGGCGGCGGCCCGCGCCAGCTGGTTGGCCTTGCCGGTGACGAAGTTGTCGAAGCTGAAATTGCGATTGAGGCGCGCGCGGTCGGGTGTTACCGGCGCTGCTGCGCCGGGACGGGAGACGGGCGGCGCGGGGGCCCGGCCCGTGGCATCGGGCGCGGAAACGCGAGCGAGCACCAGCTTCACGTCCAGTTCGCGGCCGCCCAGCTCGGCGGCCAGGCGCGAAATCCTGGCGATGAAGCGTTCGCGCACTAGCTCGAGAACGAAGCGATTCGGCGCGGTGAGAACCAGCGTGTTGGAATCCGCCGCATCCGATTCAGCGGAGAGCGGACGAATCCATGTGTTGAAGTGCTGCGCGGGCAGCTCCTGCTCCAGTCGGCGCAGGCAAGCTTGCCAGAGGTTCTGCATCTTTTTTTGCTAGGTTTTCGCGCGCTAGGTTGGAGGCTTTTTCACAAGCGTTTCGAGGTGGTTTCGAGGTGCGCCGGCGAGTACGAATTTTACCCTTTCCGGATCGCCTTATCCACAGCGCGCGCAACAAAAAAAAGTAGATTTGACAAGGCTTCAGCGCGCGGGCTCTAATACCGCCCTTTTTCGAATTGAGCAGGCCATGAAGCAGAAGCGCACCTACCAACCTTCCAAAATACGACGCGCACGGACGCACGGCTTTCTCGTGCGCAGCCGCACGGCCAACGGGCGCGCTGTACTGCGCGCGAGGCGGGCAAAGGGAC
>CAZPNH010000225.1:0-4567 GCA_964587635.1 uncultured Bordetella sp. | reverse complement strand
CACGGCCATCACGCCGCAACGCTTTCCATGAGGGCGTAGGAAGCGATCCCGTTGCCGAACGACCAGTTCTCCTTCGCCGTTTCGACGAGATTGATCAGCACGTCCTCGGGCCTTAGCTGCACCGCAGCGGCGAGCCGCTCGGCGATGGCCCGGAAGAGCGCCCGCTTCATATGCAGCGAGCGCCCGAAGCTCATGGTGATCTGGATCATCACCAGGTCGCGGCTGCGCGCGATGCCGAGGTACTCCCGGTCGTAGACGAAGTCCTCGGGATCGTGCTCGGTGATGAGCTGGAAGCGGTCCTTGGAAGGAACGTCGATGGTTTCCACCAGCGCCTGGTGGATGGCATCGCCCACCTTGCGGCGGTACGACGCCGGCTTGCCCTTGAGCAATTCGATGCGAACGAGGGGCATGATGGGCTCCTAAGCGAGCGAAACCGATGCGTCGGCGAACGCCTGCACCAGCGTCAGCCCGGGCTTGCCGATGCGGTAGCAGGCGCCGTTCTGCAGCACGACGTCCTTGCGGCTGTCCTCTTCGGTGATCCACACCGTGCCCTGGCGGGCGCAGATGGTGCTGCCCGCGGCGTCCAGCAGTTTCAGGGTCTGCCCGCGCGCGAGCTGCAGGGCGCCGGATGCGATTTCGAGTTTCATGGCGATCTCCTATGCGTTGACGGGGTTGTCAGCCCAGGCGGCCGATCCACTGGCTCGGGTTCTGCCCGAGCGTCAGCCGGTCGCGCAGCCAGGCGAAACCGGCGCGGATCGCCGCGCCGCGCTGGCGCCGCGCCTTCTCGAACAGTCTGCGTTGCAGTGCGCGGTCGTCGTAAAAGTCCTTCAGGGTGCGGGGGTTCATCTGGAGCTCCTTGCTTTTGACATGCGAAGGATGCATCCTTGCGTCCGCGCGCTCAAACGGTAAATTCTCAGGTCTGGCATGCAAAAAAGTAATGCGAAACCCCAGCCCCGTCTGCCCTCCCTGGACTTGCTGAAGGGCTTCGAGGCGGCGGCCCGCCTGCTGTCCTTCACCCGGGCGGGCGAAGAGCTGCACCTGTCGCAGTCGGCCGTCAGCCGCCAGATCCAGGACCTGGAGACCCAGCTCGGGGTCAGCCTGTTCCAGCGCCAGCACCGCGCGCTCGCCCTGACCGAGGACGGCCAGGCGCTGTACGCGGCGTCAGCGCAAGTGCTGGCGACGATGCGCGCGGTGACCGACCGGCTGCGCGCCGGGCGCGGCCGGCAGACCCTCGCGGTCACCACCACGCAGTCCTTTGCCTCGCTGTGGCTGATCCCGCGGCTGGCCGGATTCACGCGCACGCATCCCGACCTGGACGTGCGCATCAGCGCGGAGACACGCGTGCTGGACCTCGAGCGCGACGGCCTGGACCTGGCGATCCGGCACGGCCCGGCGTCCCTCGTCGGCGCGAACGCGGTGAAGCTGTTCGGCGAGCGCGTGTTCCCGGTTTGCAGCCCGAAGCTCATGAAAGATCCGAAACGGCCCTTGCGGGAGCCCGCGGACCTGCGCCACCAGGTGCTGCTGCAATACGACGATCCCGACGGCCGCCACCCCTGGCTGCACTGGAAGACCTGGCTCGAAATCGAGCGGCTCACCGACCTGCGGCCCGCGGGCAGCCTGGTGTTCTCCGGCTACGAGCAGATCATCCCGGCAGCGATCGCCGGCCACGGCGTGGCGCTCGGGCGCAGCCCGCTGGTGCGCGAGGCGATCTCCTCGGGCGAACTGGTGGCGCCGTTCAAGCGCAGCGCGGATCCGGCGCGCGCCTACTTCGCCATCGTGTCGAAGAATTCCACGGGCCGGCCGGAGGTGGCCGACTTCGTCAACTGGTTGAAGGAAGAGGCGAAGAAGGAACCGCGCTAGGTCCTTCGCAGAGAGAGTACACTTGGCCGGTACGAATTGCGTGACCCGGTGGTGCCTTCGTCCATGGACGGCGCCAACACCAGTCTTGGCCCGTCAGGGCCTCCGGACCTTCTGGAATGCAGTTGCATCCCTTTCCGGGAGTACGCAATGAACTTCATCCTCTGGATGCTGGCCGGGGCCGCCCTCGGCTGGATCGGAATTTCCTATCTCAGGTTCAATGAGCAACGCGGCATGGCCGTGTCGATGGTCATCGGCGTCATGGGCGGATTCCTGGGCGGCAAGGTCGTCGCCCCGATGTTCACTTCCGTCGCCGCGATACCGGCCGATTTCAGCGCGACCGCCCTCTTCTTTGCGCTCGTGATTGCGGCGGCGTTCCTCGCTGTCGGCAATTTCGTAGGCAACCGATATGGGATTTGATGCAGCAACGAGCCCGGTGGGAACAGGGTGGGGAAGCGATGGCCAGCGTACTAGTCATTGAGGACAACGAACTGAACATGAAGCAGGTCATCATGCTGCTGCAGAACGTCGGCCATACGGCGCTATCCGCGGTGGATGCCGAGACCGGCGTCGCGCTGGCGCGCAGCGGCAAGCCCGAACTTATCCTCATGGACATCCGGCTGCCCGGCATGGACGGCCTGGAAGCGACAGCTCTGCTTAAAAAGGATCCGGGCACGGCAGCGATTCCCATCATAGCGGTGACGGCAATGGTGATGAGAGACGATCGCGAAAGGGCTGTGGCCGCGGGATGCGACGCGTATATCGCCAAGCCGTTTCGCTACCTGGAACTGTATGCGGCGATCGACTCTTTCCTGCCCGGGCGCGGGCCGCAACGCGGCGCCTGATCTGACTGCGGCTAGACGGTCAGGACGATCTTGCCGATGTGCTGTGAGGTTTCCATCAGCCGGTGCGCCTCGCTCGCCTGCGCGAGCGGGAAGGTTTTGTAGATCTCCGGTTTTATTTTTCCGGCTTCAATGAGCGGCCAGATCACTTCTTTCAGGCGGCGCGCGATCGCCCCTTTGAATTCGACCGGCCGCGGACGAAGCGTGGAGCCGGTCATGACCAGGCGGCGGCGCATGAGTTCGCTGATGTCGAGTTCGGTCTTCTGCCCGCCGAGGAAGGCGATGAACACCAGGCGCCCGTCGTCGGCGAGGCACTTCAGTTCCTTCGGCACGTAGTTGCCGCCGACCATGTCGAGGATCACGTTGACGCCCTTGCCGCCGGTCGCGGCCTTGATCTCGGCCAGGAAATCCTGCGTCTTGTAGTTGACCGCCTTCTCGGCACCCAGCCTGATGCAGGCGGCGCATTTCTCGTCGCTGCCCGCGGTGGCGAAGACGCGGTTGCCCATGGCGGCAGCCATCTGGATGGCGGTGACGCCGATGCCGGAACTGCCGCCCTGCACCAGCAGCGACTCGCCCGGCGCCAGCCGTCCGCGGTCGTAGACGTTCGACCAGACGGTGAAGAACGTTTCCGGCAGCGATGCCGCCTGCGTGGCCGTGAGGCCCTTGGGCATGGGCAGCGCCTGCACTTCAGGCGCGACGCAATATTCGGCATAGCCGCCGCCGTGCACCAGCGCGCAGACCTTGTCGCCGGGCTTCCACAGCGTGACGCCGTCGCCGCAAGCGGCTACTTCTCCGGCGATCTCCAGGCCCGGCAGGTCGGAGGCGTCCGGCGGCACCGGGTAGTGGCCCATGCGCTGCAGCACGTCGGGGCGGTTCACGCCTGCGGCGGCAACCTTGATGAGGATTTCCTTCGCCTTCGGCGCGGGGGCCGGGCGCTCGGCGAGAACCAGGACTTCGGGACCGCCGGGCTTGCTGATTTCGATGCATTTCACGGGGTGCGGATCATAGCAAGGTTGCAATCTTCCTGACGTCCACGTTGCCGCCGGAGAGCACGATCCCCACTCGCTTGCCCGTTGCATCGAGCTTCTTCTGCAGCAGGGCGCAGGCGGCGAGTGCGCCGGTGGGCTCGACGACGATCTTCATGCGTTCCCAGAGGAACAGCATGGATTCAAGCAGTTCGGCGTCGGTGACGGTGAGCATGTCGTCCACATAGTGCATCACGAGCGGAAAAGTGACCTTGCCGAGCGAGGGCGTGCGCGCGCCGTCGGCGATCGTGTCGGGATTTTTCACGGTTTGCAGCGTTTTCGTCCTGAACGAGCGCGTCGCGTCGTCGCCGGCGGCGGGCTCGACGCCGATCACGCGGCAGCGCGGGTTGAGGTGCTTCGCCGCGATGGCGCAGCCCGACAGCAGGCCGCCGCCGCCGCAGGGCACCAGCAGCAGGTCGAGCGGGCCGGCGTCCTCGATCAGTTCCTTCGCCGCGGTGCCCTGGCCGGCGACGATGTGCGGGTGGTCGTAGGGAGGGATGAGCGCAAGGCCGCGTTTGCGGGCAATGTTCCGCGCGACTTCCTCCCGGTTTTCATGCTTTTCATACGTCACGACTTCCGCGCCGTAGCCGCGCGTCGCCTCGAGCTTCACCCGGGGCGCGTCCGCGGGCATCACGATGACGCGCGGCATGCCCAGCAGCCTGCCGGCGAGCGCGACGGCCTGCGCGTGGTTTCCGGAAGAGAAGGCCACCACGCCGCGTTTCTTTTCTTCAGGCGAGAGCTGCGACAGCGCGTTGTAGGCGCCGCGAATTTTGAAGGCGCCCATGCGCTGGAGGTTTTCGGGCTTGAAGAAGACGCTTGCTCCCGTCAACGCGTCGATGGTTG
>CAZPNH010000224.1:0-4577 GCA_964587635.1 uncultured Bordetella sp. | reverse complement strand
CGAAGCGCGGCGTCCGCACAACGCGGTCCGGCATGTCGCCCAGCGGCGCCAGCAGTTCGACGAAGCGCCGGTAGCGGCGCGCGAGCTCGCCCTCCGTGCCCGCGGGCCCCGCGAACAGCGGCAGCCGCGCGTCGCCGTCCCGCTCGAGGTCCGCGGCGAACGGCTCGCCGAAAGTGTTCACCAGGCCGCTGTCGCCCCACCGCGCGAAGGCGACGTGCTCTTCGAGCCGGACCTCGATGCGGTCCGGCCACACGCGGCGCACGTCGACGTGCCGCACCCAGCCCACCTGCTCGAGGCGCGCGCGGATCGCCGCCAGGTCGGCGGCGAAGAAATTGCCGCCGACGCCGTCCACCGCGTTCTCGAGCTCGCTGGCGGAGGCGTTTTTCAGCGCGTCCCGCACCACGATTTCCTTGAGCGGGAACAGCGGCGAATGCAGCAGCAGCTGCAGCCCCGCGAAAGCGAACAGCAGCGCCGCCAGCGCGAAGAGCAGATTCGCCGCGAGGTTCAGCAGCCGGGGGTTATCCCACATGGGCACCCTCCAGGATTTTTACGCAGAGATCCTCGTAGGGGATGCCGACGGCGCGCGCCGCCATCGGCACCAGGCTGTGGCCCGTCATGCCCGGCGACGTATTCACTTCGAGCAGCCAGGGATTGCCCTTCGCATCCAGCATCAGGTCGACGCGGCCCCAGCCCGCGCCGCCGACGAGCTTGAAGGCCTTGAGCGCCAGCGCCTTGAGCGCTTCCTCCCGGGCCGGCTCCAGGCCGCAGGGGCAGAGGTATTTGGTGTCGTCGGTGAAATACTTGTTCTGGTAGTCGTAGTTGCCCTGCGGGGCCTCGATGCGGATCAGCGGCAGCGCCGCGTCGGCGACGATGCTCGCGGTGTACTCGGGGCCTTCGATGAACTGCTCGGCGAGCGCGAGGTCGCGGTATTTCTTCGTCGCCAGCTCGAATGCAGCCTGCAGCTGCGACGCGGCGGTGACCTTGGTCAGGCCGAGCGTCGAGCCTTCGTTGGCGGGCTTGACGATCAGCGGCAGGCCGAGCTCGCGTGCGACGGATTCCCAATTTTCTTTTTCATGCAAAATTCTGAAACGTGGCGTCGGCAGCTCGTTGGCGATCCAGATCATCTTGCTGCGCCACTTGTCCATGCCGATGGCCGAGCCCATCACGCCGCTGCCGGTGTAGGGAACGCCGAGCACTTCCAGCGCGCCCTGCAGCGTGCCGTCTTCGCCGCCGCGCCCGTGCAGCGCGATGAAGCAGCGCGCGAAGCCCTCGCGCTTGAGCTCGAACAGGTCGCGTTCGGCCGGATCGAAGGCGTGCGCGTCGACGCCTTTGGCGCGCAGGGCCTTGAGCACGCCGTTGCCGCTCATGAGCGATATTTCGCGCTCGGCCGACCGGCCGCCGAGCAGCACGGCGACCTTGCCGAAATGTGCGGGATCGTGAATCCGCGCGCCGCTCATGCCGCGTCCCCCACGATCTTCACCTCGGGAACCAGGCGCACGTTGGTCTTTTCCTCGACCACCGCCTGCACGTGCAGGATCAGCCCTTCGATGTCGGCCGCGCTGCCCTTGCCGCCGGGATTGACGATGAAGTTGGCGTGCTTCTCGGAGACGCGCGCGCCGCCGCGCTCGTACTTCCGCAGCCCGGAGAACTGGATCAGCCTGGCCGCGGTTTTGCCCTCGGGCGGATTGCGGAACACGCTGCCCGCGTTCGGCAGCTGCAGCGGCTGCGTCGAGCGGCGCTTGGTCAGCAGCGCCTGCATGATGGCGCGCGATTCCTCCTTGTCGCCCTCGGGCAGCTTGAAATGCGCCGAGGCGAACCACTCGTCGCCGTCGCTGCTGGCGTCGGCCTTGAGCTCGCAGTGGCGGTAGCTGAACTCGAATTCCTCCTTGCCGCGCCGGCGCAGCTGGCCGTGCCGGTTGATGGTCACCACGCGCTCGACGATGTCCCAGGTCTCGCCGCCGTAGCAGCCGGCGTTCATCGCCAGCGCGCCGCCGACGGTGCCGGGGATGCCGGTGAGGAATTCCGCGCTGCCGAGGTTGTGGTCGGCCGCGAAGCGCGCGACTTTCGGGCAGGCGGCGCCGGCTTCGGCGTACAGCAGCCCTTCCTCGAGCCGCAGCGGTTTGCTCGACCCGTAAGTGAGCACCACCGTGCCGCGCCAGCCGCCCTCGCGCACGAGCAGGTTCGATCCCAGACCGACGAACAGGACCGGCTCCTCCTCCGGCAGCTGCCCGAGGAACGCCGACAGGTCCTCCAGGTCGGCGGGCGCGAAGAAGCGCCGCGCCGGACCGCCCGCGCGCCAGCTCACGTGCTTCGACATCGGCTCGTTTTCGCGCAGCTCGCCGCGCAATCCCTGGAATTTGAGCGTCTCGGCCATAGTCAGCCCAGCTGCCCCGCGACGTTGCCGATGGACCCGGCGCCCATGGTGAGCACCACGTCGCCCGCGCGCGCGGTACGGCGGATCGCGTCGGCCATCCCGGATACGTCTTCGACGAAGAGCGGCTTGGACTTGGCCGCGCCCTGCACCGCACTCGCCAGCGCGCGCCCGTCGGCGGCTGAAATCGGCGCTTCGCCCGCGGCATAGACCTCGGCCAGCAGCAGCACGTCGGCGCTCGCCAGCACTTTCACGAAGTCCTCGAACAGATCGCGCGTGCGCGTGTAGCGGTGCGGCTGGAACGCGAGCACCAGCCGCCGCCCCGGGAACGCCACGCGCGCCGCGTCCAGCGTCGCGGCGATTTCCGCCGGATGGTGGCCGTAGTCATCCACCAGGGAGAAGCTTCCTGCAGTTGTCCCTCCCACCCCGTTTATTTTCACGTCGGCGTATTGCTGGAAACGCCGGCCGACGCCGCGGAAGCCGGCCAACGCGCGCTGGATCGCCTCGCCCGGAATCTTGAGCTCGGTCGCCACGCCGATCGCGGCGAGCGCGTTGAGCACGTTGTGGCGTCCGGGCAGGTTGAGCGAGATGTCGAGCGGCGCATGCTCGCCGCCCGGGCTTCCCCTCAACACGCGGAAGCGGCTCTGCGCGCCCAGCTGGAGATCCGTGGCGCGGATCATCGCGTCCTCGCGCAGACCGTAGGTGACGATCGGGCGCGAGACGAAGGGCATGATTTCACGTACGTGCGGATCGTCCGCGCACAGCACCGCGCTGCCGTAGAACGGCATGTTGTGCAGGAACTGGATGAACGCCTGCTGCAGCCGCGGAAAATCGTGCTGGTAGGTGTCCATGTGATCGGCGTCGATGTTGGTCACCACCGCGATCACCGGCTGCAGGTGCAGGAAGCTCGCGTCCGACTCGTCGGCCTCGACCACGATGAATTCGCCCGCGCCGAGCTTGGCGTTCGAGCCGGCCGCGACCAGCCGGCCGCCGATCACGAAGGTCGGATCGAGGCCGCCCTCGGCGAGCACGCTCGCGACGAGGCTGGTGGTGGTGGTCTTGCCGTGCGTGCCGGCGACCGCCACGCCCTGCTTCAGGCGCATCAGCTCGGCCAGCATCAGGGCGCGCGGCACCACCGGGATGCGCTTCGCGCGCGCGGCCACGACTTCCGGGTTGTCGGGACGCACCGCGGTGGAAACGACGACCGCGTCGGCGCCCGCGATGTTCGCGCTCCTGTGTTCGAACACGATCGTCGAGCCCATGGCCTCGAGACGCCGGGTGGCCGCGTTGGGCGCGAGGTCGGAGCCGCTCACCTGGTAGCCGAGGTTGACCAGCACTTCGGCGATGCCGCTCATGCCGGCGCCGCCGATGCCGACGAAATGGATGCGGCGGATCTTGTGTTTCATTTCACAAGCTCCACGCAGCGATCGGCCACGACGCGCGCCGCGTCGGGTTTGCCCAGGGTGCGCGCCTTTTCCGCCATCGCCAGCAGTGCCTGGCGGTGCAGCGAACGGATCAGCGCGGCCAGCTTCTCCGGCGTGAGCTCCCGCTGCGGCAGCAGGATCGCAGCGCCCTGGTCGGCGAGGAAGCGCGCGTTGGCGGTCTGGTGGTCGTCCACGGCATGCGGGAAAGGCACCAGCACGCTGGCCGTGCCGCCCGCCGAGAGCTCGGCGATGGTCATGGCGCCGCCGCGGCAGATCACCAGGTCGGCCTCGGCGTAGCAGCGCGCCATGTCTTCGATGAAGGCGACCAGCTCCCCGTCGACGCGGGCGTTCGCATAATTCAGGCGCAGTGTCTCGAGATGCTTCTCGCCGGCCTGGTGCGTGACGGAGGGACGCACGTCTGCCGAAATGAGCGCCAGCGCCTTCGGCACGGCGTCGTTGAGCGCCTGTGCGCCGAGGCTGCCGCCGACGACGAGCAGGCGCAGCGGCCCGCCCCTGCCCGCGTAGCGCGCGGCGGGCTGCGCCATCGCCGCGATCTCCGCACGCACCGGATTGCCGGTCCACTCGGCGCGCTTGAGCGCGCCGGGGAAGGCCTCCATGACTTTTTCCGCCACGCCCGCCAGCACGCGGTTGGTCAGGCCCGCGATGGCGTTCTGCTCGTGCACCGCGAGCGGCCGCGCGAACAGCGCGGCCATCATGCCGCCGGGGAAAGCCACGTAGCCGCCCATGCCGAGGACCACGTCGGGGGGCCCGCCGGAAAAAGG
>CAZPNH010000223.1:0-4581 GCA_964587635.1 uncultured Bordetella sp. | reverse complement strand
TCGAGCTGCGCAGAGCCGGCGTGCAGCAGCACCCGCCCCTCCAGGGCTAGAGCTTCGCCGGCGTTCCGCACAGCAACCCATTGGGGGCGTACGGCGTTCATGCGGCCCAGGGCGCGCTGATTGGCATCGTTCATGCAGGTCATTCGAATATAGAATCCTCATTCGGTCAAACAGGGAGACCCCGATGAATCGCACGCTTGCCGCTCTTTTCGCCGTTGCCGCGCTGACCACGGGCTCTGCATACGCCCAGGACGCCATCAAAATCGGCGTGACGCAGCCGCTCACCGGCGCTTTCGCCGCCTCCGGCAACTACGTGACGCAGGGCGCGAAAATCGCCGAGGACGTGATCAACGCCTCGGGCGGCGTGCTCGGCAGGAAAATCCAGTTGATCGTCGAGGACAACAAGTCCAACCCGACCGAGGCGGTGGCGACGGCCGAGAAGCTCATCGGCAAGGACAAGGTCCCCGTCATGATGGGCGCCTGGAGCTCGGGCCTGACGCTCGCGGTGATGCCAAAGCTCATGGAATACGGCGTGCCGATGCTGGTGGAGACCTCGTCCTCCGGGAAAATCACCGTCGCCGGCAACCCGTGGATTTTCCGCATCAGCCCGACTTCCGAGATGGAGGCGAAGGCTTTCGCCAGCCACGTGAAAGGGCTCGGCATCAAGAAGGCGGATTTCCTCGCCACCAACAACGACTTCGGCCTGGGCGCGTCGAAGGAATTCTCCGAGATGCTCAAGGGCCAGGGCGTGGCGATCGGCACCATCGAGACCATGGATCCGAAGGCCACCGACTTCTCGGCGCAGCTCGCCAAGATCAAGGCCTCCGGCGGCGACACGCTGTTCGTCACCACCGCGGTCGAGCAGGCGACGCTGATCCTCAAGCAGGCGACCGAGCAGCAGGTGAAGGCGCGCATCATCACCACCGGCGGCTCGGTGTCGCCCGACCAGCTCATCGAGCAGGCGGGCGCCGCGGCCAACGGCTCGATGCACCTGGTGTTCTTCACGCCGTGGTTTCCGGAAGCGGTGAAGAACCCCGACGTGGCGAAGAAATTCGTCGCCGAGTGGAACGCGCGCAAGTACCCGGTGGGCGGCCTGACCGAAGGCTTCCGCGGCTGGGACGGCATCAACACCATCGTCGAGGCCATCCGGCTCGCGGGCAAGGCCGAGCCGGAAGCGATCCAGAAGGCGCTCTGGAACGTGAAGGTCAAGGGCATCAACGGCGACATCGCCTTCATCAAGCAGGGACCGGCGGGCCAGGAGAGCGGGCAGAACGTGCCCAGCGTCTACGTGGTGAAAATCGAGAACGGCAAAGTCGTCCGGTAATCTGCTGAAACCGGAACCCGCGGCTTCCTCCAGGGGCCCGCGGGTTTTTTTATGAACGAGCTCCTCCAGCATTTCCTCAACGCGCTGATGCTGGGCGGCACCTACGCGCTGCTCGGCATCGGCCTGACGCTGATTTTCGGCATCATGCGCGTGGTCAACTTCACGCACGGCGAGCTGTACGCCTTCGGCGCCTACATGATGTACGCGCTGGTGATGCTAACGGGCGCGAATTTCTTCGTCGCGCTGGTGCTGGCGGTAGTGCTGGGCGCGCTGCTGGGCGCCGCGCTCGAATTCGTGCTGCTGCGCCGGCTGCGCGGCGCCGACATCGACACCACCATGCTGGTGATGATCGGCGCCTGGATCGCGCTGCAGAACGCCGAGCAGCTCGCCTGGACCGGCGTCGCCAAGTCCATCCATAACCCGTTCCCCGCGGCGCCGCTGGTGATCGGCGCGGTGTCGGTGAGCTGGAACCGGGTGTTCGTCTTCGTGGTGGCCCTGCTGCTCATCGGCATCACCTACCTGGTCATCCAGAAAACCAAGCTCGGCAAGGCCATGCGCGCGACGTTCCAGGACCGCGACACCGCCGCGCTCATGGGCATCCGCATCGGCGGCATCCACACCGCGACCTTCGCGCTGGGCTCGGCGCTCGCGGCCGCCGCGGGCGCGCTGCTCGGGCCCGTGTTCGTCGCCTATCCGAGCATGGGCGACCTCGCCGCCGCCAAGGCCTTCGCCATCGTGATCCTCGGCGGCCTGGGCAGCATTCCGGGCGCGGTGGCCGGCGGCTTCATCCTCGCGCTCGCCGAGGAACTCGGCGCGGGCTACATCTCCTCGGGCTACCGCGACGCCATGGGCTTCGTGCTCATCATCGCCATCCTCGTGTTCAGGCCGACGGGGCTGTTCGCGCAGAAGGAACGCATCGGTTGAATTACTTCCTCGCCGCGCTCGGGGTTGCCTTTCTCGCCTCCCTCCCGCACTGGGTGGACGCCTACCTGCTGCACGTCCTCGTGATCACGGGGATTTTCATCATCGCGGCCATGAGTCTCAACCTGCTGCTGGGCTACGCCGGGCAGCTGTCGCTGGGCCATGTCGCGTTCTTCGGCATCGGCGCCTATGTGAGCGCGCTGGTTTCGCTGGGATTCGACATTTCCTACTTTTCCCTGAAACCCAAACCGGTCTGGATCGCCATGCTCGCCGGCATTGCCGCCGCCGGCCTGTGCGGCTGGTTCATCGGGCGGCTTTCCTTCAAGGTGCGCGGCGCCTACTTCGTCATCGTCTCCATCAGCTTCGCCGAGGTGGTGCGCCTGGTGGCGCTCAACTGGGTGGAGCTCACGCAGGGGCCGATGGCGCTCAACAACATTCCGCCCCTCACGCTTGGGGCCCTGACGCTGTGGAAGAAACCGGAGAACTACTGGCTGGTGCTGGCCGTCGCCGTCGTCTGCTTCGTCCTGATAAAGCGACTCGTCGAGTCGAAGGCGGGCCGGGCGATGATCGCGCTGCGCGAGAACGAGCCGCTCGCCACCTCGGTCGGCGTGGACGTCACGCGCTACCTCGTGCTCGCCACGGTGGTTTCCGCGGCGATGGCGGGCGCGGCGGGCGCGCTCTACGCGCACTACATCCGCATCGTCGATCCCGACGTGTTCCTGTTCATCTACACCGTGACCATGGTGATCATGGTGGTCACGGGCGGCAAGGGCACGCTGGCCGGCCCGGTGGTGGGCGGCCTGATCTTCGGGCTGCTGCCGGAGGGGCTGCGCTCGCTCTCCATCAAGCCCGAGGAGCAGTGGATCGTCTACGGCGTGCTGATGGTGCTCGTCGTCTACTTCCTGCCGCAGGGGATCGTCCCGGCATTGCGCCAATGGTGGTACCGGCTTCGCTCCACATGAATTCAATCCTGAATATCAAAAACCTTTCCGTCCGGTTCGGCGGACTGGTCGCCATCGAGAACCTGAGCTTCGAAGTGCGCGAAGGCGAGGTGCTGTCGCTCATCGGGCCGAACGGCGCCGGCAAGACCAGCGCTTTCAATGCAATCACGGGCTATCTCACGCCGGCCGCGGGCGAGATCGTTTTTCAGGACAAAAGAATCAACGGCCTGAAGGCGAACCAGGTGGCCGCGCTCGGCCTGGTGCGCACCTTCCAGAAAACCAGCGTGTTCGGCGGGCGCAGCGCGCTCGAGAACGTCCTCATCGGCCTGCACCTGCGCTCGAAGCAGACCGCGCTCGCCATCATGCTCGGCCTGCCCTCCGTGGCGCGCGAAGAACGCGAGCTGGAAGCGGAGGCAACGCGAATATTGAAGTTCATTTCTCTGGAGAACAAAAGAGACGAGCTCGCGGGCGCCCTGCCCTACGGCGAGCAGCGCCTGCTCGAAGTCGCCGTCGCGCTCGCAGCGTGCCCCAAGCTGCTGCTGCTGGACGAGCCGGTGTCGGGCATGAATCCGGTGGAAACCGGGAGCTTCATGGCGAAGCTCGCCGAAATCCGCGCGCTCGGCATCACCGTGCTGCTGGTCGAGCACGACATGAAGATGGTGATGGGCGTCTCCGACCGCATCGTCTGCCTCTCCCAGGGCAAGGTCATCGCCAGCGGCACGCCCGCCGAAATCCGCCGCGACCCGGAAGTCATCCGTGCCTATCTGGGCGAAAGGTACGCGCGTGCTCATAGTTAGCAACCTGGAGTGCCGCTACGGCAAAGTCGCGGCCGTGCGCGGCCTCTCGCTCGAAGTGAACAAGGGCGAACTCGTGAGCCTCATCGGCGCCAACGGCGCCGGCAAGACCACCACGCTCAAGGCGATCTCCGGCGTGCTGCCGCCCAGCGCCGGGCGCGTGACTTTCGAAGGCGAAGACATCACGCGCGCCTCCGCCCGCCGCGTGCTCCAGCTCGGCATCGCCCATTGCCCAGAGGGCCGGCGCGTGTTTCCTTATATGACCGTGCGCGAGAACCTGGAGATGGGCAGCTACCTGCGCAAGGACACGGCCGGCATCGAAGCCGACATGAACCGCCTCTACGAGCGCTTCCCCATCCTCGCCGAGCGCCGCGAGCAGGCCGCCGGCACCCTCTCCGGCGGCGAGCAGCAGATGCTGGCGATTTCCCGCGCCCTCATGTCGCGCCCGAAGCTGGTGATGTTCGACGAACCCTCGCTCGGCCTCGCGCCGAACATCGTCGAGAAGACCTTCGACATCATCAAGCAGATACGGTCGGAGGGCGTGACCGTGGTGATGGTCGAGCAGAATGCGCTGGCGGCGCTGGAGCTATCGGATCGCTCG
>CAZPNH010000222.1:0-4601 GCA_964587635.1 uncultured Bordetella sp. | reverse complement strand
GCCGTGTGCGCGAGCACGATCACCGCGGGCTTCACCATGGCGAGCAGCGCGACGTTTTCATCCAGGTGCGCGATCTGCCTGCGGTTGCGCTCCTCCTGGCCCTGGTGCGAGCCCGCCTCGCCCGTCGCGACCATGCGCGTGAAGTGCACCGTCACGCCCGGCGGCGCGAGGCGCGCCATCTCCGGCTCGACGGTCGGATTACCCGGAGGGACCAAAAAACCAATACGAATGGATTTCATGCCTGCCGTAATTTACGCCTGCCAGACCGCATAGCCCTCCTCCTGCAGCGCTATCGCGAGTTCCACCTCCATGTCGCGCGCGGCGTCGTAGGGCATCGGGTTGGCGTAGGCGTAGAGCCTGGGCAAAAGGCGCAGGCCGTAGCGCTGCACGTAGCTGTTGGCCTGGATGCCGGCCTTGTGCTTGGCGAAGCGCTTCTCCGGCGTGAGGCCGGTGCAGCCGACGTAGACGCAGGGCTTGAGCATGTCGCGGTTCGGGTTGGCGTCGCGGAAACGCTTGTGGTTCAGCACCGCGCCGTCCAGCTCGATCACGTAAACGTTGTGGTGATGCCGTTTGCGGCGCGGCGCCTTTGCCTTCGGGGCGGCTTTCTTCTTTTTCGCCTTCATGGAATCGGAAATTTCCGGGGCGTCAGTATGCGGAAGGACGGCACGCGCTTCGCAAGCTCCAGCAGCGCGTGGTCCTTGGTGACGAGGAACTGCGCGCAGGAGGCGAGCGCGAGTTCGAGGAGCTTCTGGTCGTCCGGATCGCGGCACAGCGGCAGCTGCTTGCGGTCCGCTTCGGAAGCAATGGTGTCGATGCGCCGCGCGATGCGGCGGGATTCGGCGAGGCAGGCGGCCTGCGTGGCGGCGTCGATAGAGTGCTTGCCGAGCGGATAGGCGAGCACGCGCTCAAGCTCGGCTTCGCAGGCCGCGTCGATGAAGATTTCGGCGCGCTTTTCTTCGACCGCGAACTTGAGGGGGACGATTTCGGCGTCGCGAAACACCAGCCAATCCAGCCAGATGTTGGTGTCGAGGACGAGGCGCTTGGGCGTCATGTGTTGGCGAGCGTACACGCTTGAGATTTCCCTAGCTAATTCGGGCGTTTACGCGTAGAGTGCGGGCCCTCGAAGTTTTACTCCGGCAAGCTCCCTTCGGTTTGGCAGCGGCTTCCCGGCCAACCAAGGAAATCATGAGCTTTTCGTCGCTCGGCCTCGACCCGTCCCTCCTCGCCACCCTGACCGCGCTCGGCTACACCGAGCCGACGCCCGTGCAGCGGGAGGCGATTCCCGCCGCCATCGCCGGCGGCGACCTGCTGGTGTCCTCGCAGACCGGCTCCGGCAAGACCGCCGCGTTCCTGCTGCCCGCGCTGCAGCGCCTGTACACCCCCGCCGCGACCGCAGGCACGGGCCCGCGCGTGCTGGTGCTGACGCCGACGCGCGAGCTCGCGCTCCAGGTGCAGAAATCGGCGCACGGCTACGGCGCGACGCAGCGCATGCGCACAGCGAGCCTGGTGGGCGGCATGCCCTACGGCCTGCAGCTCAAGCAGCTCTCGCGCCCCGTGGACATCGTCATCGCCACGCCGGGACGCCTCAAGGACCACATGGACCGCCGCACCGTGAACCTCTGGCGCGTCGAGCTGCTGGTGCTGGACGAAGCCGACCGCATGCTCGACATGGGCTTCCAGGAGGAGATCGACGCCATCGTCGCGAAGATCCCGAAGGACCGCCAGACGCTGCTGTTCTCCGCAACGCTGGAGGGCATCGTCGGCCACCTCGCGCAGCGCGTGACCCGCAACGCCAAGCGCATCGCCATCGCGCGCGTGGCGGAGACCAAGCCGGACATCACGCAGCACGCGCTGGTCGCCGACAACCACGCGCACAAGGTGCGCATGCTGGATACGCTCTTGCGCGAAGAGGAAGTGGACCAGACGCTGGTCTTCACCGCCACCAAGCGCGCCGCCGAGGACCTCTCGGGCGAACTGCTCGGCAAAGGCTTCGACGTGGGCGCGCTGCACGGCGACATGCGCCAGCGCGAGCGCAGCCAGATGCTGCAGCGCCTGCGCGACGGAAAAATGAAAGTGCTGGTGGCCACCGACGTCGCCGCGCGCGGCATCGACGTGCCGGGCATCAACCTCGTCGTGAACTACGACGCGCCGCGCCAGGCCGAGGACTATGTGCACCGCATCGGCCGCACCGGACGTGCAGGCCGCGCGGGCGTGGCCGTCACCTTCCTCGGCCACGACGACCGGCACCTCGTGCGCCAGATCGAGCGCTTCACCGGCAACGTGGTCAGCATGATGGTGATCCCGGGACTGGAGCCGGCGTCGCACCAGCGGCGCGAAGGGCGGGAAGTCCGCGCCGCCGGTCAGCGCCCGGGCAACCGCGCCAGGAACCGGTCGAGCTGATCGGCGAAGCGCTTCCGGTCTGCCTGGTCCAGCGCGTCCGGGCCGCCGGTCTGGACGCCGGTTTCGCGCAGTTTCGCCATGAAGTCGCGCGTCGCCAGGCGCTCCGCGATCGTATCTTTCGTATAGAGCTCGCCGCGCGGATTGAGCGCGTGGCCGCCTTTCGCGATCACGTCCGCTGCAAGCGGGATGTCAGCTGTGATGACCAGGTCCCCCGGCTGCAGCTCGCGCACGATGTGATTGTCGGCCACGTCGAAGCCGCGCGGCACCTGCAGCGAGCGGATCCACTGCGAGGCCGGCACGCGCAGCGGCTTGTTGGCCACCAGCGTCATGGGCAATTGCCTGCGTTCCGCAGCGCGATACAGGATGTCCTTCACCACCGCGGGACAGGCGTCGGCATCGACCCAGATGTGCATTCGCGATTATGATCGCTGCGATGGACTGGCTGCTCGCCTGGCTGGGAAGTAGGCTCGCCAAATACCTGTCCGAGGTGCGGCCCGAGGGCACGCACCTCGCGACCTCGCCGCCGGAGAAGCTCGCCGGCGCGCTCCAGCCCGGCGACGTGCTGCTGATCGAAGGCAACACGCGCATCAGCGTCGCCATCAAGTACCTGACGCAGTCCACCTGGTCGCATGCGGCGCTGTACGTCGGCGGCGCGTTAGGGGGAACTGCGGGCGCGCCGGCGGCGGGCGAGGAACCCAAGGTGCTGATCGAGGCGGACATGCGCGCGGGCGTGCGCCCCGTGCCGCTCAGCCATTTCGACGGCCTGCACACGCGCATCTGCCGCCCGGTGGGCCTCTCCCCCGAAGACCAGAAGAAAGTGGTGGATTTCGCCGTGACGCGCATCGGCGAGGCCTACGACATGAAGAACGTGTTCGACCTGGCGAGATACCTCTTCCCCACGCCGCCGGTGCCGGCGCGCTTCCGGCGCCGCATGATCGCGCTGGGCAGCGGCGACCCGACGCGCGCCATCTGCTCCACGCTGATCGCCGAGGCCTTCGGCTCGGTGCGCTACCCTATCCTGCCGGAATACGTGCCGCCGAAAGCGGGCGAACATTCCGACCTGGCGCAGGAGGAGATCCTGCGCATCCGCCACCACAGCCTGTACGTGCCGCGCGACTTCGACATCTCGCCCTATTTCGAGATCGTCAAGCCGACCATCGCGCACGGCTTCGACTACCGCAAGCTGCACTGGGCGGAGAAGTAGCCCCTACTTCTTCAATTGCCCGCTCGCGTGCAGGCGCGCGAGGTCTTCCGCGCCGCCGATGAACACGCCCTTGATGAAAATCATCGGAAAACTGGGCCAGCCGGTCCACATCTTGAGCGCGGTGCGGCGGCGCCAGCCCGACAGGTAGCTGCCGTATTCGAGATATTTGTAGTCAAAGCCGTGCATGTCGAGCAGCTTGCGCGCATGTTTGGGCCAGGGATTCTGCCGCATGCCGACCACGACGATGGCGTTGGCCGCGGCCGCGTCCTGCACTTCCTTGACGATGTCGGCGTGCAGGCCGGCGATTTTTTCGCGGATCGCCGGATGGATGCGGGTTTCATCGAGGATGCTGCGCGGCATTTTTTTCTCCAAGTCGGGCATACTATAGTCGAAGGAGATGCCCGCATGAACATCCCTGCGCTGCTGACAGTCGTGGCCGTTTTGGTTTCCTTCCCGCCCGCCGCGGCCGCGGCGGACGAACCCGAGGCGGTCTACGCCAGGTACCATCGCGCGGCGATGGCCGGCGACCTGGACGAGGCGCTCAAATACTCGCCCGCACAGCGGCGCGCCGAAATGCAGGGCGCTTCCGCTGCAACGAGGGACGCGGCCCTCAAGCTGGTGCAGTACATGATGCCGCGCGCGTTCAAGCTCGAGAACAAGACGGTGGGCGCCAGGGGCCGGGCGACGCTGGTCGTGAGCGGTCCCTGGGAAAGCGACGGTTCCGAGATGCGCACGGTGTACGGCACGGTCCGGATGGTGAACGAAAACGGCGAATGGAAGGTAGCCGAGGCAAGCTGGAGCGACGAGAAGCCGGCGCTCCCGCCGGCTCAACCCGCCGCGGCGCCCTCCCAGGCGGAAAAGAACGCCACGTCGGCGAAAGGTGCGCAGGCTGTCGGATCGGCACCCGCTCGCAAGCTGGGCGAAGCGAAGCCGGAATGCGTCTACAAACCGGTGATGTCGGCAGAAGACATGGAACGATGCCGCTGAAGCGGCATGG
>CAZPNH010000221.1:0-4609 GCA_964587635.1 uncultured Bordetella sp. | reverse complement strand
CCGAGCGCACGCGCCGGTTGCCGAGGTGATCGATGTCGTCGATGTCGCCGCGGCCGTTGCGCAGTTCCACCAGGATGCGGATGACCTCGACGATGTCCTTCGGGCTCAGCGTGAAGCGCTGCTCGATCTTGGCTTCCAGCTTCTGCCTGTCCACGCCCTTCGACTTGAGGTCGTGGTACATCTTCTCGACGAGCGCCAGCGCCTCGGCCTCGTTGGCCGCGCCTTCCAGGCTCACCTTGTTGAGCGAAAGCTCGGGCGCGCCCTTGAAATAGGCGCGCACTTCCATTTCGGTTTCCTTCGGCAGCGAAACGTTCTTGAGGCGCGCCTGCCAGGCGCCCTCGGTCGCGACGCCGATGCGCCGGTTGAACTTCATGCGGCCGACGGCCGACAGGTCGTAGCGCTCTTCGGCGAAGAACAGGCCGTTGAACAGCGTCTCGACCGCGTCTTCCGTGGGCGGCTCGCCGGGGCGCATCATGCGGTAGATGGCGACGCGCGCCTGGGTGCGGTCCGTGGTTTCGTCGGCACGCAGCGTCTGCGAGATGTACGGACCCTGGTCCAGGTCGTTGGTGAACAGCGTCTGGATCTTGGCCGTCTTCGCCTCGCGCAGCTTGGCGAGCAGCTCTTCGGTGATCTCGTCGTTGGCGTTGGCGATGATTTCGCCCGTGTCGTCCGTGACGACGTTGTGCGCCAGCGTGCGGCCGAGGATGAATTCGTCCGGCGCGGTGATGCGCTTGATGCCCGCCGACTCCATGTCGCGGATGTGCTTGACGGTGATGCGCTTGTCCTTGGCGACGATGGTCTTGCCCGACTTGTCGGTGATGTCGAAGCGCGCGACTTCGCCGCGCAGGCGCTCCGGCACGATTTCGAACAGCACGGCGTTCGGCTCGATCTGGAAGGTGTCGAACGCGAAGAATTCCTTGAGGATCCGCTCCGGCGTGTAGCCCAGCGCCTTGAGCAGGATCGTCACCGGCATCTTGCGCCGGCGGTCCACCCGGAAGAACACGATGTCCTTCGGGTCGAACTCGAAGTCGAGCCAGGAGCCGCGGTAGGGAATGATGCGCGCCGAGAACAGCAGCTTGCCCGAGCTGTGCGTCTTGCCGCGGTCGTGCTCGAAGAACACGCCCGGCGAGCGGTGCATCTGGGAGACGATCACGCGCTCGGTGCCGTTGATAATGAACGAGCCCGTGGTGGTCATGAGCGGGATCTCGCCCATGTAGACCTCCTGCTCCTTGACTTCCTTCGGCACCGGCTTGGGCGCGTCCTTGTCCATGATCACCAGGCGCACCTTGGCGCGCAGCGGGCTGGCGTAGGTCAGGCCGCGCTGCTGGCACTCCTTGACGTCGAACGGCGGCTCGCCGAGCTGGAAGCTGACGAACTCCAGCCGCGCGTTGCCCGAATGCGACGAGATCGGGAAGATCGACGTAAACGCGGCCTGCAGGCCCTCGTTCCTGCGCGATTCGGGCGCGACATGCGCCTGCAGGAAGCCGGTGTAGGACTCGAGCTGCGTGGCGAGCAGGAACGGAACGTCCTGGACGTTGGCGCGTTTGGCGAAGCTCTTGCGGATGCGTTTACGCTCGGTCAGCGAGTAGCTCATGAGTGCTCCTAAGTCCCTTGCGGCAAAGGGTTTTATTCCGAAAATACAAAACGCCGGGAGGGGCAGTCGTTACCGGGAGACGCCGTCTCCCGGGTCAACCAAGACCCTCTCCCGGTACTGAAGTTCAACTACTTGATTTCGGCTTTCGCGCCAGCGTCCGTCAATTTCTTCGCGATTGCGTCGGCATCGGCCTTCGAGATGCCTTCCTTCACGGGCTTGGGCGCGCCATCCACCAGATCCTTGGCCTCTTTAAGGCCCAGGCTGGTCACTTCGCGCACCGCCTTGATCACGTTCACCTTGTTGTCGCCAACCACGGTGAGAACGACCGTGAACTCGGTCTGCTCCTCGGCCTTGGCCGCGCCCGCGCCACCGGCCGCCGCCGGGCCTGCGACCGCAACCGCGGCTGCCGCGGATACGCCGAACTTCTCTTCCATGTCCTTGATGAGCTGCGAGAGCTCCAGGACGGTCAACTTCGATACGGCTTCCAGAATCTGTGCTCGTTCCATCGTCATCTCCTGATTTCGAAAAGGTTCCTGATATTTGCAGCGGTTGCTAAGCGGCTTGCTTTGCCTGCGCGTCGCGCACTGCGGCGAGCGTCCGGACGAACTTGCCCGGGACCTCGTTCAGCGTGCGCACGAACTTCACGACCGGCGCCTGCATCGTGCCCACCAGCTTCGCCAGCAGTTCTTCGCGGCTGGGCATGGTGGCGAGCGTCTTGACGTCCGAGACGGACATCAGCGCGTTCGCCATCACCCCGCCCTTGATAACGAACTTCTCGTTATCCTTGGCGAAAGCCGCGAGCACCTTGGCGCCGGCCACCGGGTCCTGCGCAATGCCGTACATCAGCGGTCCGGCCATCTGGTCGGACAGCTTCTCGAACGGCGTGCCTTTGACCGCGCGCCGCGCGAGCGTGTTTTTCAGCACACGCAGGTACAGGCCGGACTTGCGCGCCTTCGAGCGCAGATCGGTCACCGCGCCGACGTCGAGGCCGCGATACTCCGCGACGATCACCGCCTGCGCCTTGCCGAGCTGCGCCGCGATCTCGCTTACGACCGCTTGCTTCTGCTCAAGATTGAGACCCAAGGTCTACCTCCTTACGTTGATCAAACGGAAAACCCCTTCGGATCTTCCAACCATGGCGACCTTGAATCAGGAACCGCACTGCATTCCTTCCTCGGGTACGCCGTCTGCGCGGGGTACTGCCCACTATTAAGCGCGGTGCTGCTGCGCCCCTGCGGTCTTTGACAGCTGCCGATCTTTCGATCGGCGGCCCAAAGTTCTTTACGTTCCGTTACTGCGCCTGCGCCCGCATCTACGCCGACAATGAGGCCGGGTCCACCTTGACGCCCAGGCCCATCGTGCTCGACACCGACACCTTTTTCAGAAAAATACCTTTCGTGCTCGCCGGCTTCGACTTGTTGAGCGCCTCCAGCAGCGCGCCCAGGTTGTCCCGCAGCTGCTCCGGCGTGAACGAAGCGCGCCCGATCGTGCATTGCACGATACCGGTTTTGTCGGCCCGGAATTGCACCTGGCCGCCCTTCGCGTTCTTCACCGCGGCAGCCACGTCCGGCGTCACGGTGCCGACCTTCGGGTTCGGCATCAGGCCGCGCGGTCCGAGGATCTGGCCCAGCTGACCGACGACCCGCATCGCATCCGGCGCCGCAATGACGACGTCAAACTCCATGCTGCCGCCCTTGATGGTCTCGGCGAGGTCTTCCATGCCGACGAGTTCCGCGCCGGCCGCCTTCGCCGCCTGCGCCTTGTCGCCCTGGGCGAACACCGCCACCCGCACTTTCTTCCCGGTACCGGCCGGCAGCACGACCGAGCCGCGCACTGTCTGGTCCGATTTCTTGGTATCGATGCCGAGGTTCACGGCGACGTCTACGGACTCGTCGAATTTGGCGGTCGCCGTCTCCTTGACCAGCTTCATCGCGTCGAGGGCCGCGTAAGCCTTCGCGCGGTCCACCTTGTTGACGAATGCCTTCCTGCGTTTGGAAACCGAGGTCATTTACATGCCCTCCACGATGATGCCCATCGACCGGGCGCTGCCGGCGACGGTGCGCATGGCGGCATCGAGGTCAGCGGCGTTCAGGTCGGGCATTTTCACCTTGGCGATCTCCTCGACCTGCTTCCTCGTGATCTTGCCGACCTTGTCGGTGTGCGGACGCGGGCTGCCGGATTCGATCCCGGCGGCTTTCTTGATCAGCACCGTCGTCGGCGGCGTCTTGATGACGAAGCTGAAGCTCTTGTCCGTGTACGCGGTGATCACCACGGGCAGCGGCAGGCCGGGCTCCACTTTCTGGGTCTGCGCGTTGAACGCCTTGCAGAACTCCATGATGTTCAGGCCGCGCTGACCCAGCGCCGGCCCGATGGGCGGGGCAGGATTCGCCTTCCCCGCGGGGACCTGCAATTTAATGAAACCGACAACTTTCTTCGCCATGTCTTTCTCCTAGTGTGGGTGCAAGCGGGCGCAGAGCGCCCTCCCCGGGGTGTTACGCTTTCTCTACCTGACCGAACTCAAGCTCCACCGGCGTCGAGCGGCCGAAAATCGTGACTGCCACGCGCAGGCGGCTTTTCTCGTAATTCACGTCTTCCACGGTGCCCTGGAAGTCGGTGAACGGGCCGTCCTTCACGCGCACCATTTCGCCGTTCTCGAACAGCACCTTGGGCTTGGGCTTTTCCACGCCCTCACGCATTTGCTGCATGATGGCGTTGACTTCCTTTTCGGAAATCGGCGTCGGCCGCATCGCCGAGCCGCCGACGAAGCCGGTGACCTTGTTGGTGTTTTTGACCAGGTGCCAGGTGTCATCGTTCATTTCCATCTCGACCAGCACGTAGCCGGGGAAGAACTTGCGGTCGCTGCGGCGCTTCTGGCCATCGCGCATCTCGACCACTTCCTCGGTGGGCACCAGGATCTCGCCGAACTTGTCGTCGAGGCCGCGCATCTTGACGCGATCCTTCAGACCCTCGGCGACCTTGTGCTCGAAGTTCGAATAGGCGTGGACCACGTACCAG
>CAZPNH010000220.1:0-4620 GCA_964587635.1 uncultured Bordetella sp. | reverse complement strand
GCTTCGTCGACCTCGCGCAGACTTTCCACCTGCCGGTGGTGCACCTGGTGGACGTGCCGGGATTCCTCATCGGGCCGGAGGCGGAGAAGGAAGGCACCATCCGTTACGGCATGCGCGCGGCGAGCGCGATCCTGCAGTCCACGGTGCCCTGGTGCTCGGTGATCGTGCGCAAGCTGTTCGGCGTCGCCGGCGCATTGCACCAGAACTCGTCGCGCTACGGCATGCGCATGGCGTGGCCGTCGGCCGAATGGGGCTCGCTGCCGATCGCGGGCGGCCTGGAGGCCGCCTACAAGGCGGAAATCGAGGCCGCGCCCGACCCGGCCGCCAAGCGCGCCGAGATCGAGCGGCGCATCCGCAAGTTCGCCTCGCCCATGCGCGGCGCCGAACGCTACGACGTCGAGGAAATCATCGATCCTCGCGATACGCGCCGGCTGCTGTGCGAATTCGCCGAACTCGCCGCGCCGCTGCGCACGCCGGGACGCAGCTGGTTCGGCCTTCGTCCGTGAATACCCGCCGTTCGTCGGAATTTCGGTAAGAGATGGTGAGAATAGCGCGCCAGCCAACGTAGCCGGCGGGCGAAAACGGTTAGGGTGCGGCCCAAGGTGAAAAAGTGACCAACGAGAACGAAACCCTGAGGTGGCCGACGAACCTCGACCGCGCCGCCATCCTCGAGCGGTTGGTGCAGGTGCGCGCGATGGCGGCGGAAGCCGGCCTGGCCGAGCTCGCCGCGCGCTTTGCCGGCGTCGAAACCATGGCCTCGGGCGAGATTGGCTCCAACGTCGTCGCCGCGCTCACCTGGATCCAGGAAAAACCGGAATTCCCCGCCATCACCACGCAGCTCGCCATGGTGGCGATGAACCTGAAAAACCTCCGGTAGCTCGATTCGCCGGTACGCTACGGCCCGTGACGCAGCCCACGCCGCCGGCGATCGAGACCGCCAGGGCACACCATCTGGCAGGGCGCCTGCCGGAAGCCGAGCGCATCTGCCGGCAACTGCTGCAGGCCGATCCGGGCGATGCGGATGCGCTGAACCTGCTCGGCGTCATGGCCCACCAGGCCGGCGACAACCGCAGCGCCGTTGAACTGATCGAACAGGCCGTGCGCCGGCAGCCGGCGAATCCGAAATTCCTCAACAACCTCGGCGAGGCGCATCGTGCGCTGGGGCGGCTCGAGGATGCCCTCGCGCTCTACGGCAAGGTGCTGGCGGTCGAGCCGGGACATTTCGGCGCGCTGGTCAACCGCGGCAACGCCCTGCAGCAGCTCGGGCGTCACGAGGAGGCGGTGGCCTGCTACGACCGGGCGCTGGCGATCCAGCCCGACTACGCGGCCGCGTGGAGCCACCGGGGCGCCGCCCTGCAGGCGCTCGGGCGCCATGAGGATGCGACCGGCAGTTTCCGCAAGGTGGTTTCGTTGAGGCCGGACTATGTCGAAGCACACCGCAATCTGGGGAACGCGCTCTGGGTCGAGGACAAGCTGGAGGAAGCGCTCGCCTGCTATGACCGGGCGCTCGCGCTCGAACCCGATCATGCCGGCGCGCTCATGAACCGCGCCAATGCGCTGCAACGGCTGAAACGCTACGACGAGGCCGTCGCGGGCTACCGCCGCGTGCTCTCCATCAATCCGGATCTGGCTGTGGCGCATGGCAACCTGGGAATCACGCTCAGGGACCAGGGCCGGCTGGAGGAGGCGATCGCCAGCTACCAGCGCGCACTCGCGCTCGATCCGCGGTCCGCGCAGACGCATTTCGGCCTGGGGAATGCGCTCAAGGACCAGGGCAGGCTGGAGGAATCGCTCGAGTGCTACGGCAGGGCGCTGGCGATCAAGCCCGATTTAGCCGACGCGCTGAACAACCGCGGCACCGCGCTGCTCGCGCTCAATCGCGCCCGCGAGGCGCTGGCGGATTTCGAGCAGGCGCTGGCGATCGAGCCGGGAGCTGCCGTCGCGCATGCGAACCTCGGCGCCTGCCGGCTGCTGGTCGGCGATTTCGAGGGCGGCTGGCCGGAATACGAATGGCGCTGGCGCAGCGAATACTATCTTTCGGCGCCGCGCGAATTTTCGCAGCCGCTCTGGCTCGGCAAGGAAGACATCGCGGGCAAGACCATCCTGCTGCACGCGGAGCAGGGTTTCGGCGACGCCATCCAGTTCGTGCGCTACGTCGAAACCGTCGCGAAGCGGGGAGCGACGGTCATCCTGGAAGTGCAGCCGGCCCTCCTGTCGCTGCTGTCGGGGATCGCGGGCGCGTCGCGCATCGTCGGCCGCGGCGAGCCCTTGCCGCATTTCGACATGCACTGCCCCCTGCTGAGCCTGCCGCTCGCGTTCGGCACGCGGCTGCAGACCATTCCCGCGGCGGTGCCTTACCTGGATCCTGCGGCTGCGAATGTCCGGAGCTGGCGGGACAAACTCGGCGCGCGCGGCGTTCCGAACATCGGCATCGCCTGGTCGGGCAATCCGGATCATCCGAACGACCGCAATCGCTCGATGGCATTGCGCAAGCTGATGGCATTGCAGATTCCGGGCGCGAGGCTCATCAGCGTGCAGAAGGAAGTGCGGCCCGAGGACGCGAAAGTGCTGGCGGCAAACCCGCACATCGGCGATTTCGGCACGCGGCTTGGGGATTTCTCGGATACCGCGGCGCTCCTCTCGCTCATGGATCTGGTCGTCTCGGTGGATACGTCCGTCGTGCATCTCGCGGGCGCGCTGGGCAAGCCCGTCTGGGTGCTGCTGCCGTTCGCCCCGGACTGGCGCTGGCTCATGGACCGCGAAGACAGCCCCTGGTATCCGACCGCGCGCCTGTTCAGGCAGCCCAGGGCGGGCGACTGGGACGGCGTCGTGGACCGGGTGAAGCGCGAGCTACAGAGCTTGCCGCGGTGATCCGGGCCGGCGGTACACGGCTTCCTCCATGCGACAATCCCGCCACTCCATTCCCGCGCTGAGGCAAGCATGGCGACACGACAGGACGAACGCATGATCGAGCCGGACATGAATCCCCAGGACCTCTGGCTCGAGGAAATATTCACCGACCGGCGCGTCGGCACCATCCGCCGCATGACGCCGGTGGACGGCAACGGCGCGCGCGATCCGGCGCGCGAAATCCTCTACATCGGCGAGACGCAGGTGATGAGCCAGATGGGCGCGCTGCCGATCAATTTCGCGCTGGAGGCGAAGACGCTGGAAGAGGCGGCGAAAATGTTCGGCGGCGCCGCCAAGGCCGCGATCGAGCGCACGGTGCGGGAGCTGCAGGAATTGCGCCGCCAGCAGGCCTCGTCCATCGTCGTGCCGCAGGGCGGCCTGCCGCCCATGCCGCCGGGGGGCGGCGGCAAAATCCAGATGCCCTAGCTAGACCTCAAGCCACTCTTTTCGCATCGCGGCGTTCTCGCGCACGTCGCGCGGGGCGCCCTCGAAGACGATGCGGCCGTGGCCCATGACGTAGAGGCGCTCGGAGATGTCGAGCGCGATCGCGAGCTTCTGCTCCACCAGCAGGATGGATATTCCCCGCTTGCGGATTTCCTCGAACAGGCGCGCTACCTGCTCGATGATCTTGGGCGCGAGCCCCTCGGTCGGCTCGTCGATCATCACCAGCGCCGGGTCGCCCATGAGCGTGCGGCACAGCGTGAGCATCTGCTGCTCGCCGCCCGAGAGCACGCCCGCCTCGTTGTCGGCACGTTCCTTCAAGCGCGGGAAGAGCTCGAACATGTCTTCCATCTTCCAGCGCGCCGAGGGCTTGGCGGCCTTCTGGCCCAGAAGCAGGTTGTGGCGCACCGTGAGCGTGGGGAAGATGTCGCGGTTCTCGGGCACGTAGCCCAGGCCCTGGTGCGCGATCTGGTAGGCCTTGCGGCCCACCATTTCCGTGCCGCGGAATTTCACCGAGCCGCGGCAGTCCACCATGCCCATGATTGCCTTGATGGTGGTGGAGCGGCCGACGCCGTTGCGGCCGAGGATCGACACGATCTCGCCTTCGCGCACGTCGAGCTGTACGCCGTGCAGGATGTGGCTCTTGCCGTAGTAGGCGTGCAGGTCGCGCACTTCAAGCATGGGAGGTTTCTTTGTGGGCTGTGCCGAGATAGGCTTCCTGCACCGCGGCGTTGGCGCGGATTTCCTCGGGCGTGCCGGTGGCGAGCACTTCGCCGTAGACCAGCACGCTGATGCGGTCGGCGAGGCCGAACACGACGCCCATGTCGTGCTCCACCATCACCAGCGTCTTGCCCTCGGTCACGCGGCGCACCAGTTCGACGACGTGCGCGGTCTCCGAGCGGCTCATGCCCGCGGTGGGCTCGTCCAGCAGGATCACGCCGGCGCCGCCCGCGATGGTGATGCCGATTTCCAGCGCGCGCTGCTCGGCATAGGTGAGCAGGCCCGCGTAGCGGTCGCGCCGGCTGGCGAGGCCGATGGACTCGAGCACTTCCTCGGCGCGCTGGCGCGCGTCGGCGAGGCTGTCCAGGCGGTGCCAGAACGAATACTTGTAGCCGAGCGACCACAGCACCGCGCAGCGCAGGTTCTCGAACACCGACAGGTTGTGGAAAATGTTGGTGATCTGGAAGCTGCGCGAGAGGCCTTTGCGGTTGATCTGGAACGGCTTGAGTCCCGTGATGTCCGCGCCGTCCAGGGATATGGCGCCGGAAC
>CAZPNH010000219.1:0-4625 GCA_964587635.1 uncultured Bordetella sp. | reverse complement strand
AAGCGCGGGTCGAACATCGTGAAATCGTCATGCATCAGATGACTGAGGCAATTGCAAAAATAGACCGGTCAACACTTCTTCAGATGCTGGACGAAGTCGAAGTGCCCATCGGTCCCGTGAACGACGTCGCCGAAATCCTTTCCGACCCGCACGTGCGCGCGCGCGGGCTGGTGAGCAGCTTCGACTATCCGGGCGTGGGCGAATTCAGGGCGCTGGGACTGCCCTACAAATTCCTCGGCTGGGACAACCCCGCGGTGGGCGCGCCGCCGGCGCTGGGCGCGGATACCGAGGCGATTCTTGCGAAGACCCTGGGCTATACGAAAGAAAAAATCGCCGCGCTCAAGGCGGCAAAGGCCATATGAGCGTCCTCTATTCGGTGGCCGATGGCGTCGCGACGCTGACCTTGAACCGTCCGGAGAGCCGCAACGCGCTCAACCTGGACATGTGCGATCGGGTTTTGGGTTTTTCCCGGGAAATTTGTTCCAGCCAGGAAATAAAATTGGTATTCGTTCGTGCCAATGGTCCCGTATTCTGCGCCGGCGCCGACCTGAAGGAACGGCAGGGCATGGCCGAAGCACAGGTGCGCGAGCGCCGCATGAAGGGTTTCGCTGCCTACGCCGCGCTGGAGGCGCTGCCGATGCCGGCTATCGCGGTGGTGCAGGGGCCGGTGGTCGGTTCGGGCTGCGAAATCGCCGGCGCCTGCGACTTCATCGTGGCGACGCCGGAGGCTTCCTTCCGCACGCCGGAAGCGACGCGCGGCACCGTCGGCGCCACGCAGCGCCTGCCGCGCATCCTCGGCAAGCGCCTCGCCAAGGACATGATGTTTACAGGCAGGACGCTTGGTGCGGAAGAAGCCAGGGAGGCGGGACTGGTCGCAAGGTTGGTTGCTGCCTCCGAACTGGAAAAAGTCCTTGAAGAGATAAAACAGATAGTTTTGGCGGCCCCTCAACAGTCCCTGCGTCTGGCAAAGCGCTGCATCGACCGTGGCCTGGAGCTCGATCCCAAGGGTGCGCTGGAGACGGAGATCGAGGCCATCGAGGAGCAGTTCGCGGCCGGCAGCTGGATGGGCAGGAAGTGAGCTGGCAGCCGAAAACCCTGGGGCAGTTTCTGCTTGAAAAGGACTTGTCGAGCGAAGCGCTGGTAACGCAGGAAGGGCGATTCACCTACAAGGAGTTGAAGGACAAGGCCGAACAGGCGGCGGGCGCGCTGCAGGCGCTCGGCATCGGCAAGGGCGACCGCGTCGCCATCCTGATGCCCAACGGTGAACAATGGCTGTCCCTCTTCTACGGCGCGGCGCTGATCGGCGCGGTCACGGTGCCGGTCAACACCCGCTTCAAGGCCGCCGACATCGATTTCTGCCTGAAGCAGTCGGGCGCAAAAGCATTGTTTTATTTTTCTCATTTTTTAAATATCAATTTCCAGAAAATGATCGAGGAAATTGGTTTTGGGCTGGCCGTTGACGTATCGAAAGGCCTTCCCCCCGGGAAGATGAAAAGCGCTGCCGTAGCCCCTCAGGATCTCCTGCTCATTCAATTCACTTCGGGAACGACCGCGTACCCGAAGGGCGCGATGCTCACGCACGACAGCATGCTGCGCAACGCCTGGGCGGCGGGAACGCGCGTCGGCGTGCGCGCGGAGGACCGCTATTTCAACTGCCGGCCGTTCTTCCACGTCGGCGGCTCGACGCTGTCTGCGCTGATGTCGCTGCTGTTCGGCTGCTGCCTGGTGACGCTGCCGACCTTCGAAGCCGGCGCGGCGCTGGAGATGCTGGAGCGCGAGCGCTGCACGCTGATCTCGGGCAACGACACGATTTTCCAGATGCTCATGGGCCACGCGGATTTCCCGAGACGGAAACTCTGCCTGCGCGGCGGCTGGGCGGCCGCGGGGCCGCAGACCATGCGCAGCATCATCGACGTCCTCGGTATGAAGTCGGTCTGCGCGGCCTACGGCCTGTCCGAAGCGTCTCCCAACGTGGTGATGAGCGACTGGCGCGATCCAGAGGAACTGAGGGTGCAGGGCCTGGCGAAGCCGCTTGAGGGAATAGAAATTCGAATTCTCGAGGGGGAGATTCAGGTAAAGGGCTGGAGTGTCATGCAGGGCTATTGCAATAACCCGGAGGCGACGGCGAAGGCTTTCACCGCAGACGGCTGGCTGCGCACGGGCGACCTGGGCGAGCTGACCGCCGACGGGCGCCTGCGCATGGTGGGTCGCCTGAAGGACGTGTTCCGCGTCGGCGGCGAGAACGTGGCGCCGGCCGAAGTGGAGGAGGTGCTGCTCGCGCATCCCGCGGTGGAGACCGCGCAGGTGATCGGCGTGCCGGACGCAAGGCTGGGGGAGGTGCCGTGCGCGTATGTGACGCTGAAGTCGGGTTTTATTGTTTCCGAGGGGGAAATTCTTTCCTTCGTAAAAGAAAAGGCAGCAAATTTCCGAGTTCCGCGGTATTTGCGGATTGTGGATAGCTTTGAGGCCATCGGCATGACCGCCAGCGGCAAGGTGCAGAAGACGAAGCTGCGCGAACACGCGCTGCGCGAGTTCAAGCTTTGAGAGCCGTTTTCGTGCTGTCGCTGGCGGCTTTCGCCAGCGCCGCGGCGTCGCGCAGCACGGATCCGCTGCTGCCGCTGCTCGCTGCCACCTTCGGCACCACGCCGGGCGGCGCCTCGGCGGTGATCACCGCCTTCGCCATCGGCTACGGCCTGCTGCAGGTGATCACCGGGCCGATCGGCGACCGCATCGGCAAGTACCGCATGGTGTTCTGGGTCACGGCCATTTCCGCCGCGGGCAACCTGTTCTGCGCCTTCGCCCCCTCCCTGCCGCTGCTGGTGGCGGCGCGCTTCGCCACCGGCGCGACGGTGGGCGCGATCGTGCCGCTGGCCATCGCCTGGATCGGCGACTCGGTGCCCTCCGAGGAGCGGCAGACGGTGCTCGCGCGCTTCCTGGTCGGCCACATGTTCGGCATCGCGCTGGCCGCCGCTGCGGCCGGCTGGCTCGGCGAGCGCTACGGCTGGCAGTCGGTGTTCTTCGTGCTGGCCGGCCTCTACGTGCTGATCGCCGTGCTGCTGGGCGCCGAGTTGCGCAGCAATCCGGCCACCGCGCAGGCGTCGTCGCGCGAACCGCTGGCGGCCGCTTTCCGCCGCATGGCCGCACTCACGCGCCGGCCCTGGGTGCGGGTGATGCTCGTCACCGTGTTCTTCGAGGGCGCGCTGGTCTACGGCGCGCTCGCGTTCGCCGCGTATCACGCCTACCGGCATTTCGGGGCCAGCCTGGGGGCGAGCGGCACGCTGCTGGTGGCGTTCGCCTCCGGCGGGCTGATTTTCTCCGGTATCGCGGTGCGCCTGCTGCCGCGCATCGGCCAGGGCGGCCTGGTGCTCGCGGGCGGCATCTTCCTCAGCGCCGGCTTCCTCGGCCTGGCTTTCGCGCCCGGTTTCGCATTCGCCGTGCCCTGCGTGGTCGTATTGGGCGTAGGGTTGTACATGCTGCACAACACGCTGCAGATGAACGCCACTCAGATGGCGCCCGAGGCGCGTGGCGGCGCGCTCGCGCTGTTCGCCACCTGCCTGTTCACCGGGCAATCGGCGGGCGTGTGGCTGGCGTCGCACGCGATCGATGCCGTAGGGACCGTGCCGGTATTCGTCGTGGCGGCGGCGGGGCTGCCGCTGCTCGCGGTCGAATTCCGCCGCCGGCTGGCTAGAATGAAGGCTGGAGGAGGGACATGAAGCTGCGAGGCTGGTTCGCGTTGCTGCTGCTCGTATCGCAGGCGGCATTCGCCCAGGGCTATCCGAGCAGGCCTGTGCGCATCATCGTGCCGTTCCCCGCGGGCGGCTCGAACGACGTGCTGTGCCGCATCGTCGGCGAGAAGCTGTCGCAGAAGTGGAACCAGCCGGTGGTGGTGGAAAACCGCGCCGGCGCGGGCGGCAACATCGGCGCCGAGGCGGTTTCCAAGGCCGATGCCGACGGCTATACGCTGCTGTGCAGCCCGCCCGGCCCGCTATCCATCAACCACAACCTGTACAAATCGCTGAGCTACGACCCCGCGGCGTTCGTGCCGGTCACGGTGCTGGCGATCGTGCCTAACGTGGTGACGGCGCGCATGGACCTGCCGGCCAACTCGCTGCAGGAACTGGTCGCCTACGCGAAAGCCAATCCCGGCAAGATCAACTACGCGTCCCAGGGCAACGGTTCGACTTCGCACCTGTCGGCGCAGATGTTCCAGACCATGGCAGGGCTGCAGATGGTGCACGTCCCTTACAAGGGCGAGGGCCCGGCGCTGGTGGACATCGTCGCAGGGCGGGTGGACATCTTCATCGGCAATCTCGCGGCCGCGCTCCGCTTCCACCAGACGCACCGCGCGAAAATCCTCGCGGTGGCGAGCGCCCGCCGCAGTCCGGTGCTGCCGGAGATTCCGACGACCGTGGAGGCCGGCCTGCCGGATTTCATCGCCAGCGCCTGGTTCGGGCTCGTCGCGCCGCCCGGCACGCCGCCCGCGCTGGCGGCGCGCATCAACGCCGACGCGGTCGAGGCGCTCAAGCTGCCCGACGTGAAGGCGCGCTTCCTCGAGCAGGGCGCCGAGCCGGTCGGCAACACGCCGGCGGAAATGGCCGCCTTCGTGAAGGAAGAAATGGCGCGCT
>CAZPNH010000218.1:0-4629 GCA_964587635.1 uncultured Bordetella sp. | reverse complement strand
CCGTATTCCGTTCCGCCGCAGTCGCAGTATCAGGTACCACCGCAACAGCAGTATCAGGTGCCCCCGCAGGCGGAAGCGCAGCCGCAGCAGCAATCGCAGGCGTATTGGTACTACTGCACGGCCTCGCGGGCGTATTACCCGCACGTGCAGAGTTGCGCCAGCGGCTGGCAGCGCGTGGCGCCGCAGCCGCCGCCGGGCTGAGCTTCAGATCCCCAGGAAGCGCCGCGCGTTGGCCGACTGGATGGCCTCGAGAACGCCGGCGTCGAATCCCGCTTTCTCTACCTTGCCCACCGGGTCGCCGTCGCCCATGGCGTAGGGGTAGTCGCTGCCGATGCAGACCTGCGAGCTGCCGAAGCTGTCCACGACGAACTTCACCGCCGCCGGATCGAACACCAGCGCGTCGTAGAAAAAGCGGCGCGCATACACCGCCGGGGATTCCGGCAGCGATTCCTTCGCTTTCGGGATCGCATTCCAGGCGAACACCAGGCGCGGCAGCAGCATGGAGAGCCCGCCGCCGCCGTGGCTGAAGGCAATGCGCAGCTTCGGGTGCCGCGCGGCGATGCCGCCGGTGATCATGGATGCGGCGGCAAGCGCGATGTCGCCCGGAAAGCACACCGCCTGCTCCGGGAAGGCGCCGACGATGCGGTCCTGCCCCGCAGGCCGCAACGCGTGCACGAAGATCGCCGCGCCGGCTTTTTCGGCGGCGGCGAAGAACGGCTCGAAGCGCGCGTCGCCGATGGAAACACCGTTGACGTGGCTGGCGATTTCCACGCCCGGGAATTTCAGGTCTTTCATGACGTATTCCAGCTCGCGCAGCGCGCCGTCCTCGTCCTGCAGCGGCACCGCGCCCAAGCCGACGAAGCGCTGCGGCGCGAGCGCGACCATCTCGGCGATCCGGTCGTTCAGGTAGCGGATCATCACCTTCGAGTCCTCCAGCGGCAGCCAGTAGGACAGCAGCTCGGGCATCGGCGAGAGCGCCTGGCGCGCGACGCGCATCTCGCCCATGGCCTCGATGCGGCGCGGCACGCTCCAGCTGCCGTCGGAGACAGTGCGGTACAGCTTGCCGGAGATCATCACGTGCTTGTGGCAGGCGTGCGCGTCCACCATCGACGGCCAGGGCACGTCGCGTCCCTTGCCCGCGTAGGCGGGGAAATGCTCGGGGACGATGTGGTTGTGGATGTCGATGCAGTCGATAGTCATGGATTGCGCCTCAGGAATCGGGACAGGCTGGCCTGCTGCTTCTGCTTGAACGCCGCGCACAGGTGGATGCGTTCCAGCGTCTGGGCGAGGATGCGCGGGCCGCCGGCATATTTCGGCGCTCGCTCGCGGAAGAAATCGTCCACGTCGGCGCGCTGCGCCTCGCTGCAGAAGCGGCCGCCCAGGCCCGGCCAGGAGGCCGCGGCGTCGCGCGGCGCGCGGGCCACCAGCGCGTCGAAGTTCGCTTTCATGAAATCGTAGGCGCGTGCGCCGCCCTGCGGCGTGCCGGACTGGGTCCAGGCAATCTGGATTGCATCGCGGTAGTCGTGCGCCGGGTCGAGGACCAAGGCCAGCGCAGATCCGGCGATGGCGGGGTCCTCGAAGGAACCCAGCGCCAGGTAGAGGCTGCGGCGGTCGCGCCGGTCCCTCGCCGCGAGCGCCGCGTCGCGGAAGCGCTCGAGCAGCGCGCGGTCGCCGTGGCGCGCGGCGGCTTGCAGCAGCGCGTCGACCATGTTGCCGTCGATCGCCGCGCGGTCATCCAGCCAGCGCAGCGCCAGGCGCGTTGCCTGGGCGCGCAGCGTGCCGTCGTTGCCGTCGCTGGCAAGGAAAGACACCACCGTCGGCCGCAGGCGCAGGGTGTCTTCGCTGTCCTGCGGACGGCCCGCGAGGCCCAGCGCGCGCACCTGGCCGGCAAACAGCTTGCTGGCGTAGCGCTCCCAGTTCGGCCACAGGTCGCCGGCAATCAACGGCCGCAAATCGCCCATTGTCCAAATCAGGCTTTGCGTGACATCGCGATTGCCGCTCGCGGCATAGGGTTGCAGGCGCTGCAGCAAGGCGTCGAGATCGATCGCGCCGTTGCGCGCGAGCGCGTCCAGGTCACCGATCGCCGCCACCGTGTCGGCCACCGGACTTTTACGTGCGGCGTTACTCTTGTCGGCGCGCCCGCGGTATTCCACGCGGTAGTAGCGTGAAGGCTCCGCGGCCACCCAGGCCGGACAGCTCTTGCCGAGCCGCAGGAGAGCGGTTTGCTGCATCATCAATGTGCAGGCGCGCTGTTCGCCGCCAGCCTTGTCAAAACGCACGCACACCGGCATCCGCCAGACCTGGGCGCTGCTGCCTTCCGAGCCGAGCGGCAGATAGCGCCGCTGCGAGAGCCGCAGGCTCGCGCCCTCGCGGCCGCAGAGGAGGTCGACCGACAGCAGCGGCAGCCCGGCCTGATCGAGGAAGGTGGCGAAGGCTTCTCCGGCCGCCGGCTCCGCCTCGCTCAGCTCGGCGAGGAATTCGGCCGCGGTGGCGTTGCGGTCGGCGTACTTGACGAGGTAGCGCTGCAGCGCGCGCTGGAAGCGATCCTCGCCCATCCAGCGCTCGAACATGCCGAGCACCGCGCCGCCCTTGGCGTAGGTGATCGGATCGAAGGCGTTGAGGATGTCGTTGCTGCTCTCGATGGGCTGGCGGATGCGGCGCGCGCTTACCAGGCTGTCGCTCCTCATGGCGTAGTTGCGATCGAGCACGCTCTTGGCGCGGATGTTCCAGGAGGGATCGAACCGGTCGATGGTCTTGTCCGCCATCCAGGTGGCGAAGGATTCGTTGAGCCAGATGTCGTCCCACCAGGCGTGCGTGACCAGGTCGCCGAACCACAGGTGCGCGATCTCGTGCGCGGCGACGGATGCGTAGCTCTGCTTGAAGCGCGGCGTCTCGTCCTGCGGCCGCGCGAGGATCAGGTTGCTCGCGTAGGTGATCAGGCCGGGATTCTCCATGGCGCCGCCCTGGTGCGGCACCGCGAGGCTGTCCAGCTTTTCGTAGGCGTAGGGAACGCCGGTGTAGTCCTCCGACATCTCCAGCAGGCGCGGCGTGACCTGCGCCGCATAGCGAGCGGAAGCGGACATGCCTTTGGGCACGACGATGCGCAGGCGCGTGGCCTTCTTGCCGGCGGTGCCCGCATCGACGATGTCGAAAGGCCCGACGCCGAAGGCGATGAGATAGCTGGGCAGCGGGCGGGTCTGCGCGAAGCGGACCCGCTTGGTGCCGTCGGGCAGCGCGTCCTCGGCGATGACGGGTGTATTCGATACCGCCACCTGCGCGGCGGGAACGACCAGCGATAGCTGCCAGGGCACCTTGGTGCCGGGCTCATCGAAGCAGGGAAACACGCGCCGCGCGAAAATGGATTCGAGCTGCGTATAGACGTACCACTCGCCGCCTTCGCGGATGCGGAACGCGCCAACCGTTTCGCGGTCGCTCAATTCTCCGCGGTACTCGAGGTGCAGGGTGGTCTTGCCCGGCGCCAGCGGCGGATCGGCGCGCAGGCCGGCGAATTCATCGCCGCCCGGGACGATTTGCGCGGGATTTGTTCCGATGCGCGCGCTCTCGATGGAGAGGAAACGGGCGTTCAGCCATACGACCGGCGTCGCGCGCAGCACCTCGACGTCGATGTCGATCGTGCCGCGGAAGCTGCTTTCCGCCGGCAGGATGGTCAGCTCGGCCGCGTAGCGCAGCGGCTGCACCGAGTCGGGCAGGCGCAGCGCCGGCGGCGCGGATTCCTGGGCGAACGCGGCCTGCGCGGACAGCAGGAACGTGAGGAACGTGAGGACCGTGAGCAGCGCCGCCCGGACCGGCATCAGTAGTGGAACTCCGCGAATGCCAGGTGGTTCTCGGCCAGCGGCCAGGAGCGCACCACGATGCGCTCGCCGTTGAATACCGCGACGACGCTGCGCACGGCCGTTTCCTTCAGCTTCAGCTTCGACGCGGCCACGCCGGGCACGCCCGGCGGCAATCCCGGCGGCGGGCTGACGCCGTCCAGGCTCATGCTGTCGCGCCCGACGCCGAAATAGCCGCGCGGCCGCGTCATGGTGACGACGCTGGCCGCGTCCCTGTCGGCGTCCGCGATGCGCGCGGGCTTGAGATGGATCAGGCTGGAGGAGCGGGGGAACGGCGAGCGGTAGATGTGCGTGACCGCGAAGCCGTCGGCGCGGATCACGAATTCGTAGCTGGTATCGGCCTTCGCATTGAACGGGCCCCACTGGCCGTCCGCGCCCACGGTTTTAGCATGCACCGCAGGGCCGATGCGCTCGCCGGTTTGCGGCGCGGTTTCGTAGATCTCCAGCGATGCGCCGGCGAGCGGCAGGTTGGTCGGATCGGCGCCGCGGAAACCGGTGATGCGGCCATCGAGCACGACCGCCGCCTCCGGCGCGACGTCGCTGCGGTCCGGAAATTTCCCGGTGATGAAGCGGTAGGTGTTCGCGAACGCGAGCCGGTGATACGACGTTTCGCGATGGTCGAGCCCCGGCATCACGATGTTTTCGGCGCCTTTCAGTTCCGGGCCGTCGAAGGCGACGTTGGTCTGCATCTTCGGCTGGCCGACCCAGCGGCCGTCGGGCTGCGCGTATTTGTCGTTGCTGTCGGAGCGCAGCGTCATGAAGGCCACGCCGGGCGTCG
>CAZPNH010000217.1:0-4642 GCA_964587635.1 uncultured Bordetella sp. | reverse complement strand
ACTCGTTCGACGGGGCGACGCTGATCCTCGGCATCAGCGACGGCAAATATGCCGGGCAGCACCGGCTGTCGAAGCAAAGGTAAGGAGCCCCTCAGCATGGCATCCACGATCGTATTGGCAGTATTCATCGCATCGACGACAACGTTCGACGCGGGCGTGGCCGCCAACGGCGCCTTCCGTCACGCGTCGTTCCCGAATTCCGACAAGGGCATCGAACAGCTCGGCCAGTGGATCGAGAAGTCGGGCGTACGCGATTTCGACCAGTTCTGTGTTTCCGGGCCTCCCATTGACGCCACCCCCGCCCTGCGTTTCTGGTCCACGCGAAAAGTCCCCGTTTTCATGGTGGATTACGCGCAGGTCAGGCAATACATGAAGAAACACAATATCGGGACCGCATCGGCGGAGGTGGTCGCCAGAACCTGCGTCTCGCTGCTGCCGAAGAATTGAGGGGGTTGGGGCAGCGATGAAGCCCTGCATCATCCTGGCATTCGTGTCGTTGACGGCGGCCGCCGGGGTCGCGATCGCGGGTGTCGACGAAGGAAATGCCGCGTACAAGCGCGGCGATTACGCGTCCGCGCTCCTGGAATACGAGGCGGCGGCGATGCAGGGAAACGCCGAAGCGCAATACCGGCTGGGCGTCATGTATGTGCAGGGCCGGGGCGTCGCCAAAAATGTTTTTGACGCCTCGAAATGGATGAGCAAAGCGGCCGAACAGGGACACCCCGCCGCGCAGGCGGGGTTGGGCTACATGTACCTGGTCGGGCTGGGCGTCGCCAAGAACGACGAGGCAGCGGTGAACTGGTATCGCAAAGCGGCCGATCAGGGAGATGCCCAGGCGCAATACAGCCTCGGGATACTTTATGCGCAGGGCCGGGGCGTCGACATGGACGAAGCGGAAGCAGTGAAGTGGTATCGCAAGGCGGCAGAACAGGGGAACGTCCGCGCGCAGGAGGCGCTGAAACGGCTCGGGCAACACTAGCCCTTCCGCGCCGATGTTACGTGTTACCAATATCTGGTGCTGATGCCCCGACTCGAACGGGGGACCTACTGATTACGAATCAGTTGCTCTACCAACTGAGCTACATCAGCCGGATCGACGACATGCGAGAGGGCGAGTATACCTCGGCCGCCCGCGGGATCATCCCTTGTCAGGGCGCCGGCTGGGCGGCTTTTGCGCGCGCGAGCAGATCTTCGGCGCCCTTGTGGCCCTGCTGCGCCGCCTCGCTGATCCAGCGCACCGCCTGCTTCGGATCGGGCCGCACGCCGCGGCCTTCGAGATACGCCACGCCAAGGTAGTACTCGGCCTCGACATAGCCCTGCTCCGCGCTGCGCAGCAGCCAATGGAAGCCTTCGGCTTCATCCTTGGTCACCCCGTTCAGGCCGCGCGCATACATGGTCGCGAGGAGATACTGCGCTTCGGATTGCCCCCCGCTCGCCGCCTTGCGCAACCATGCGAGCGCCTGCGCCTCGTTCTTCTGTGCGCCGATACCGCTGCCGAGGGCGCGCGCGAGCTGGTACTGCGCGTCGATGTCCCCGCCCAGCGCCGCCAACCGGATCAGGCGCCAGCCTTCGGTCTCGTCGTCCTCGCCGCCGTTGCCCGCGAGCAGGATGGTGCCAAGCAGGTATTGCCCGCGCGGCTCATTCTGCGCCACTGCGCGATCGAGCCACATCCGCGCCTGCGGAAGATCCTGCTGCGTGCCGAGCCCGTTCGCCAGCAGGTAGGCAAGATTGGACTGCGAGCGCGCGAAACCGCGCTCGGCGGCAAATTCGTACCAGCGCACCGCCAGGCGCGCGTTGCGCAGCGGCCCGCGCGAACGCTCGTATACCACGGCCAGGTTGTGCGCGGCCGCGAGGTGGCCCTTTTTCGCCGCGCGCGACAACCAGTCGACGGCGAGTTCCTCATTGCGGAGCACCGCTCTCCCGGAGAGGTAGAGCATGCCCATCCGGTACTCCGCTGCCGTGTCTCCACCTTTCGCGAGGTCCTCGAGCTCCGCGCCGTCCTTGGCCGAACCCGCCTCGGCCTTGCGCGCCAACTGCGCGATGTTCTCCTCCAACTGCGGGGCTTGCGCCGGCGCGCAGGTCGGGGCGATCAGCGCTACGGCAAACAGGACTCGCAACCACGGGGCAAAGGAGGGTCTCACGCCGCATAGGTTGCCAGCCGCACCGCTCGCAGTCGAGGAAATTTTGCCCGGCGCCGGAGGCTCCGGACATGCGTATTAGTTCCGCTATACTGCCCCGGGCTACGCCGTTCAATCGGCGAATGCCGCCGCTTGTCGCCGGGCGTTGCGCGGCGCGGCGCACGGTTCCTATGATGCGCAACCAGGGAGAAAGAGACATGCACCGCTCATCCGGATTTTCGCTGATCGAACTGCTTGTGGTCGTGGCGATCATCGGCATCCTCGCCGCCATCGCGATTCCCTCCTACAACGACTACGTGCTGCGCAGCAAACTTCAGGAAGCGTACACAAACCTGTCCGCCCTGCGCATCAACATGGAGCAGTACTACCAGGACAACCGCAGGTACAGCACCACCACGGGAGGCGGCACCTGCGGCATCGCGGGCGGCGGCACGCCTACCGTGCAAAACGGCAAGTACTTCACCTATACCTGCGCTTCGGGCGGCAACAATGCCCAAGGCGACCAGACCTACCTCATCACCGCGACCGGCACTGCGGCTGCGCAGAGCATCACGTTCACGATAGACAATGCGAACAACCGGGCGACCGCCAGCATGGGTACCTCCAACTGGACGGCGCCGACCGGTACCTGCTGGGTCACGCGCAAGGACGGTTCCTGCTGATGGCGCAAGGCCGGGCGCGCGGTTTCACCCTGATCGAGCTGGTCATCTCGTTGACCGTGCTCGGCATTCTCCTGACTCTCGGCATGCCCACGTTCGCGGACTGGATCAACAACACGAAGATCCGCACGGCGGCCGAAGCGATAACCAACGGCGTGCAGCTCGCACGTACCGAGGCGGTTCGCACGAACTCGACCCAGGGCGTGCAATTCGTGCTCGGCGGGCCGACCGGCCCGACCGAGTGGACGGTGAACGCCATCGGAGGCGGCGGCGCGGTGACGCAGCTGCAGAACCGACCCGTCGAAGGCTCGGGCAATGCCATCGTGGGCGTCACCCCGGTGGGTGCGGCCACCGTGACCTTCAGCGGGCTCGGCCGGATCCTGCCGAATGGCGACGGCTCGGCGAGCCTGACGCAGATCGATGTCTGCTCGACGGCCAGCTTTACCAGCACCGTGCGCAAGATGCGCGTCACGATCGGCACCGGGGGCAACATCAAGATGTGCGACTCGCAGGTGCCGTCCACCGACCCGCGCGGTTGCCCGACTGTCGCGGCAAGCGCATGTTGAAAAAGGGAGACCGGACCATGAATCGAAAGGGCGAGCAGGGCGTGATGCTGCTCGAGGCGCTGATCGCGATCCTGATTTTTTCGATCGGCATCCTCGGCCTGGTGGCGATGCAGGGGACCGCGATCAGCGCGATCTCCGACGCCAAGTACCGGTCCGATGCGAGCTTTCTCGCCGATCAGATCGTGTCGCAGATCTGGGTGGATCGCGCGAACGTGGCGAACTACGTCTACCCCGGGGGCGCGGCGCCGGCCCTGGCGACATGGATCGCGCAGGTCCAGGCCGCTCTGCCGCAAGCCACTGCCACCATCTCGATTCCTCCCGCCGGCTACCCGGCAGGCACCGTTCAAGTACTGATCAACTGGCAGCAGCCCGGCAACTCGAACGTACGCGCCTACAGCGCCCAGTCGTTCATCTCCAATCCCTAGGAGTTGCCGCGTGTCATACGCCCCCGCCCTTCGCCGCGCCTGCCGCTCCGCCGGTTTCAGCCTCATCGAACTGATGGTGGCGGTGGTGATCGGCTTGATCGGGACGGTGGTCATCTTCCAGGTGTTTGCCGTTTTCGAGGGACAGAAACGCACCCAGACGAGCGCGGGCGACGCGCAGCAGAACGGGCTGCTTGCCATGGTCAACGTGGGGCGCGACGCGCGCCTCTCGGGTTACGGCCTCTCGTATGTCCCGCTGCTTGGCTGCAATGTCGTCGCATATGACACGACGGGACCGCGCAATTTCAGCTTCTGGCTGGCCCCGGTGCAGATTGCCGAGGGTGCGGCGGGTGCGCCGGATACCTTGACGTTCAGCTACGCCAATACCGGCCAGCTCATCGCGCCCGGCAAGGTCGTCACTAATGCCGGCGCCGGCAGCACCTTGACCGTCGTCGATTCCTACTATGGATTCAACGTCAACGACCTGGTCATCGTCGGCAACGCCGGCCCAAGTCCGCTGCCGAACTGCACCATGGGCCAGATTACCGCGACGCCGGCCTCCGCCCCGCCATCGGCCCAGCCAGGCGAGCTCGATTTCACCGGGGGAGCGCGCTTCAACAATCCGGCGGGGCTTGCCGCGGCCTACCCTGCCTGGGCCCCCACGACGCAGACGGGGGGTCGCGTCTACGACCTCGGCCCGGCGCCGCCGTCGGCCAGTGCACCTGTGGTAGGCATCTACTCGGTGCTGAATGGACAACTCCTTTATCAGAATCTGATTTCCGACTCGGCGGCAACGCCCATCGTGGACGGGATCGTCCAGATGCAGGCGCAATACGGCCTGGACGACAATGGCGACG
>CAZPNH010000216.1:0-4656 GCA_964587635.1 uncultured Bordetella sp. | reverse complement strand
ACACGGTGCCGACCAGGCGGAAGCGCCCGCCCGCCGTGCGCACCATCTCTTCGATGTTGGCCCATTGCCCGGCGCGGCTGCGCTTCAGGTTCTTCTGCGTGTGGGTCTCGGTGGCGGAGACCAGCAGGCTGATTTCGTTGACGCCGAAGCCCGCATCGAGATCGGCAATGGCGCGCTGGACCGCTTTCGGGTTTGCGCAGGTGGCCTTGTAGTACGTACCCGGTTTTCTTTTCAGCGATTTCAGAAGCGCACTCGCATCAGAAAACTGGGGAACAACCTTGGGATTCGAATAGGAAGTCGCCTCCACCCTCGGAAAGCCAATAGCCGCAAAGCGCTCCACCAGCGCGCGCTTGGTGTCCGTGGGGATGAAGGCCGGCTCGTGCTGCAGGCCGTCGCGTGCGAAACACTCGCACAGAGTGACTTCCGACATAGTTGACAGCATCAACCAATTGCGCGAAGCTGTCAATCGCAATGAAAATCGCCGCATTTCCCACCCTTATCCAGCCGCGCGACGAGCGCACCCAGCCGTCGCGCATCATCGAAGGCTACCCGCAGACGTCCGTGCGCAGTCCCCGGCTGCCGCTCGTGAAGCGCAGCCCCACGCTGTCCGAGCTCACCGGTCCGGTCGAGGTGTCGAAGCGGGTGACGCTGCTCGGCGGCGACATCGCCGGCCACGGCGACAGGCAGGCCATCGGCCAGCTGATCCACCTCAAGGTGCGCGTGCTGGACGAGGACGGCGCGCCGGTCGGCGGCTCGGTGGTGGAGATCTGGCAGGCCAACGGCGCGGGCCGCTACATCCATCCCGGCGACGACGACCATGCGCCGGCGGATCCGAATTTCTACGGCGCGGCGCGCGTGGTCACCGACGCATCGGGCGCCTTCGAGCTGCGCACGGTCAAGCCCGGCGCCTACCCGGTGCCGACGCGCGACGGCTGGTGGCGTCCGCCGCACATCCACTTTTCGCTGTTCGGCAAGGTGTGGCTGTCGCGCCTGGTGACGCAGATGTACTTTCCGGGCGAGCCGCTCAACGCGCAGGACCGGATCCTCAACGCGGTGCCGGACCCCGCGGCGCGCGACAGCCTGATCGCGCGCTACATCCCGCCCACCGCCGATCCCTACAACGCGCTCGTCTTCGAGCACCAGATCGTGCTGCGCGGGCGCAACGCCACGCCGGAACAGTCGTGAGGATTCCAACCGGCGAAGCCACCGTCGGGCCGTTCTTCCCGCCGCGCTACGTGGATGCGGGCGCAAACGATCTCACCACCTTCGGAGGACGCAAGGCGAAGGGCGAGGTCATCGAGATCCATGGCCGCGTGCTGCAGGAAGACGGCGCCGCGCTGGACAACCTGATCGTCGAAATCTGGCAGGCGGACGCCAACGGCATCTTCCGTCATCCGGCCGATCCGCGGCACGCGCGGGCCGATGCGGATTTCCTCGGCTGGGGCCGCGCGGCCACCGACGCGCAGGGCCGCTACCGCTTCAGGACCATCCGCCCGGGCGCGCCGCAGGGCCGCCAGCCCCACGTCAATTTCATGTTCATGTTCTCGGGAATCATGCGGATCCTGAAGACCACCATGTTCTTCGAGGACGGGACCGATCCCGTGCTGACGGCCGTTCCGGCTGCGCGCAGAAGCCTGCTGATCGCAAAAGGCAAATACGAATTCGATGTCCGCCTGTGCGGAGAGCGCGAAACCCCGTTCTTCGATGACTAGTCCCACCATCCGCGAATTGCTCTCCTATCGCCTGCACCGCGTGGCGAACCTCCTGTCGCGCGGCGCGGAGATGCGCTACCGGCGCGAATTCGGCGTCAGCCTGTGGGAATGGCGCACGGTGGCGCTGCTGGGCGGCGAAGGCGAGCCGCAGTCGCTCAACGAACTCGCGCTGGCGGCCGGCATGGACAAGGGGCAGATGAGCCGCGTGGTCTCGGGCCTGACGCAGCGGAAAATCATTTTCCGGGAAACCGACGCCGCCGACGGCAGGGGCATCCGGCTGTCGCTCACGCCGGCGGGGAAAAAGCTCTACCAGAAGCTCATCGCGGCGGCGGCGGAGCGCAACAGCGCCTTCCTCGGCTGCCTCAGCGCGAAGGAGCGCGAGTGCCTGGAGCAGGCTATGACCAAGCTCGCGCACGAAGCACGCAGCTTCATCCAGAAAGAGCACGCGGCTCAGCCGCGTCCTGCCAGGACTCGATGAACGAACTGCTCGTCGAAGACCGCGGCGCGGTGCGCATCCTGACCATGAACCGTCCGGAAAAGCGCAATGCGCTGAATACGGCGCTGACCCGCGCGCTGCTGGACGGCCTGCGCGCCGCCGACGGCGCGGAAGCGGTGCGCTGCGTGGTGCTGACCGGCGCGGGGCAGGGTTTCTGCGCCGGCGCCGACCTGTCGGAGTTCAAGGACCTGGTCCCGGAAAAGCAGCACCTCGTGGAGGAACGCGCCGAACTCACCATGCAGCTGCAGCTCGCGTTCTCGAAAATGGCCAAGCCGGTGGTGACCGCGATCAACGGCGCGGCCATGGGCGGCGGCGCGGGCCTCGCCATCGCCGGCGACCTGGCGGTGATGGCGGAGAGCGCCAAGATCGGCTACCCGGAAACGCGCCATGGCATCGTCGCCGCGATCGTCATGGCGAACCTGGTGCGGCAGGTCGGGCGCAAGTCCGCCTTCGAACTGGTGGCGCTGGGCGAGCCCATCGATGCGCAGCAGGCGCTGGCCCTGGGGATGATCAACCGCGTGGTCGCGGACCAGGACCTGCTCGCCGAGACCCTGAGCGTCGCGACCAAGCTGTCCATGGTGAAGCCGGAAGCCCTCCGGGCGACCAAGCTTCTGTTCCACGAGGTCGCCGACCTGCCGCTCGAGGAAGCGCTCAGGCGCGGGCGCGAGATGAACAAGCGCATGCGCGGATTTCGCAAGGACTGAGCATGCATGGGCGTCACCTTCGCACTCGTCGCCATGCTGTGCTTTTCCTCGAACATCCTCATCACGCGCTACGCGGTCACGCGCCTGCCGGTGGAGGCGGGATTTTTCATCGTGCTGGGGACCAACATCCTGTTTCCGGCGCTGGTGTTTCCGTTCGAGCTGGCCGCGCGCACCGCGCCCTGGGCCTGGAACTGGAAAGGCGCCGGGCTGTTCGCGTTGGGCGGCGTGATCGGCACCTTTCTCGGCCGGCGGTTCCTGTTCGACGCGGTGCGCATGCTCGGGCCGTCGCGCGCGAGCGTGTTCCACTCGACCGCGCCGGCCTTCGCGCTCATCGGCGCCTGGCTGCTGGCAGACGAACGGATCGGGCTGTACGAGATCGGCCTGATGGCGGTGGTGTGGCTGGGGCTCTGGTTCACGCAGCCGCGCGCTGGCTCCGCCGGGGCCGGCACGCTCTCGCCGGCGGCCTTGCGCAAGGGACTGCTGGCGGGACTGTTCACGGTGGCGGGTTTCGGCATCGGCAACGTGCTGCGCGGCATCGGCATGCGCAGCTGGGACGAGGCCGTGCTCGGCGCGGTGGTGTCGTCGGTGGCCGCGCTCGTCTGCCAGGTGGTCACCACGCGCGACTGGGCGAAGATCTGGGCGCAGCTGCGCGGCGCGGACCGCACCGCCCTGTGGCTCTACGTCGGCTGCGGCGTGACGACGTCGCTGGGCTCGATCTTCGTCGCCTCGGCGATGAAGCGCATGGAAATCGCGCTGGCCGTGCTGATCGTGCACACCACGCCGCTGGTCATCTTCCCGGTGAGCGTGTTCATCCTGAAAAATCGCGAGGAGCTTACGCCACGCACGCTGGTTGGAGCGTTGATGGTCCTTTCGGGTATTGGACTCCTCGCGTTCAGGTGAAACCCAGTCGATGAAACCCTTGCAGCACCTGACGATTCTCGATCTGTCGCGCGTGCTGGCCTGTCCGTTCGCCAGCATGATTTTGGCGGAACTCGGCGCCACGGTGATCAAGGTGGAGCAGCCCGGCGCGGGCGACGAGACGCGCGGCTTCGAGCCGCAGCTCGCGCAGGACAGCGCCTACTACTTCGCCTGCAACCGCTCCAAGGCGTCGATCACCGTCAACCTGCGCGCGGCGGAGGGGCAGGGCGTCATCCGCGAGCTCGCGCAGAAGGTGGACGTGGCGGTGGAGAATTTTCCCGCCGGCACGCTGGGCCGCTACGGCCTGGATTTCGCCACGCTGTCCGCGCTGAACCCAAAACTGGTCTACGTCTCCTGCACCGGCTTCGGCCAGAGCGGTCCGTATGCGCACAAGAAAGGCTACGACACGGTGTTCCAGGCCATGGGCGGGCTCATGAGCCTCACCGGCGAGAAAGGCGGCGGGCCGGTGAAGCCGGGATTGCCGGTCGCGGATCTCACCTCCGGCCTCTGGGTCGCGATCGGCATCCTCGCCATGCTTTCCGGACGCGAGAAGACCGGGCGCGGCGCGCATCTCGACTTCTCGATGCTGGACGGCCAGGTTTCCCTGCTCACGCTCGCCGCCGCGCGCTACTTCGCGCTCGGCGAAGTGCCGCCGCGCCTGGGCACCGAGCATCCCGGCCGCGTTCCCTCGGCCACCTTCCGCTGCAGGGACGGCAAGTTCGCGCACATCACCGCCAGCGACCAGCACTGGGAACCGTTGTGCAGGGTGTTGAATTTGGCGGAATGGGGTTTGGGTTTTGCTTCGAATGAACTCAGAGTTGAAAAA
>CAZPNH010000215.1:0-4675 GCA_964587635.1 uncultured Bordetella sp. | reverse complement strand
GTGTCTTATATGAAGTGAAGAAAGTCATCGTCGGACAGGACCATTTGCTGGAACGACTGGTTGTCGCGCTGCTGGCACGCGGACACGTCCTTGTCGAAGGTGTGCCGGGGCTGGCCAAGACCATGGCGATCAAAACCCTGGCCGAAGCGATCGGCGGAGAATTCAAGCGCATCCAGTTCACACCCGACCTTGTCCCTGCGGACCTGATCGGCACACGGATTTATAACCAGAAGACGGGCGATTTCAATACTTCGCTCGGACCGGTCTTTACCAACCTGCTGCTGGCCGATGAAATCAACCGCGCGCCGGCCAAGGTGCAGAGCGCGCTGCTGGAAGTGATGCAGGAGCGCCAGGTGACCATCGCGGGCGAGGCGCACAAGGTGCCCGCGCCTTTCCTGGTGATGGCGACGCAGAATCCGATCGAAACCGAAGGCACCTATCCGCTGCCCGAAGCGCAGGTGGACCGCTTCATGATGAAGGTGCTGGTCGGCTATCCGACCGAGGAAGAGGAATTCGTCATCGTCGAGCGCGTCACGGGCGCCGAGAACGCGGTGGCCGCGGTCAGCAGCACCGACGAACTGGCCGCGCTGCAGCACGAGTGCCGCGGCGTCTACGTGGACCCGTCGCTCATCAAATACGCGGTCAAGCTGGCTGCGGCGACGCGCGACCCGGCGCAGCACGGCCTGCCGGACCTGGCGAAGTTCCTTTCCTTCGGCGTGAGTCCGCGCGGACCGATCCACCTCGTCGAGGGCGCCCGCGCGCTCGCCTACCTGCGCGGCCGGACCTACGTGCTGCCGCAGGACGTGATCGACCTGGTGCCCGACGTATTCCGCCACCGCCTGGTGCTGACCTACGAAGCGTTGGCCGAGGCGATCACCGCGGACGAGCTGATCCACCGCTTCCTGCGCAAAATTCCGGCGCCGGAAAAGCCGCTGGAAAGCCATGTCGACGTCGCCGCGCGGTAATCCGCGCAGTACTCCTGCTGATCCCGAGCAGATCCTGCGCCGCCTCGAGTGGACGGTGATCCGCCGCCTGGACGGCATGCTGCACGGCGACTACCGCACGCTGTTCCGCGGCACGGGGCTCGATCTCGCCGACCTGCGCGAGTACCAGTACCACGACGACGTGCGCCACATCGACTGGAACGTCACCGCGCGCCTGCAGACGCCGTACGTGCGCGAGTACCACGAGGACCGCGAAGTCACCGCGTGGTTCCTGCTGGACCTGAGCCCGTCCATCGATTTCGGCTCGCAGGTGCAGAAGCGTTCCATCTCCGCCGAATTCATCACGGTGCTCGCGCGGCTGCTGACGCGCCAGGGAAACCGCGTCGGCGCGCTGTTCTACGGCGACAGTGTGGACACCGTGATTCCGGCGCGCGGCGGCCGGCGCCACGTGCTCTCTGTGCTGCACAAGCTGCTGCGGCGCCCGGCCATGCCGCGCTCGGAGGGCACCGACCTGCGCGAATTCCTGCGCCACGCCTTCCAGCTCATGCGGCGGCGCTCCATCGTGTTCATCGTGTCGGATTTCTTCAGCAAGCCCGGCTGGGCCGAGCCGCTCGCGCTGCTCGCGCAGCGCCACGAGGTGGTGGCGGTGCGGCTCTACGATCCGCTGGAGTGCGAGCTGCCCGACATGGGCATGCTGGTGATGCAGGACGCCGAAACCGGCGAGCAGTTGTTCGTGGACACGCACGATAGAAAATTCCGCAAGCGCTTTGCCTCGGTCGCGGAGCGGCGCGAGCGCGAGCTGCGCCAGGCGCTCGCGCGCGCCGGCGTGGATTGCCTGGAGCTCGCCACCGACGGCGACCTGCTGGACGCGCTGATGCGCTTCTCCGACCTGCGCAAGCGGCGCAGCCGGCTGTCGGGCGGCATGCCCAGGCACCTGGAGCAGGTCGCGTGAGCTTCACCTGGCCGGCACTGCTCTGGCTGCTGCTCGCGCTGCCGGTGCTGGTGGGCATCTACGTGCTGCTGCTGCGGCGGAAGAAGAAATCCGCGGTGCGCTACGCCAACCTGGACATGGTGAAGGAGGCGATGGGGCCGGGCGCGAGGTTCCGGCGCCACGTGCCGCCCGCGCTGTTCCTCATCGCGCTCGCGCTGCTGATCGTGGCGATGGCGCGCCCCGCGGCCACCGTCACGCTGCCGACGCAGAAGCAGACCATCATCCTCGCCATGGACGCCTCGGGCAGCATGCGCGCCAAGGACGTGCTGCCGAGCCGGCTGGAAGCGGCGCAGGCCGCGGCCAAGCAGTTCGTCGCCGACGTTCCCGCAAAGACGCAGATCGGCGTGGTGACCTTCGCGGCCACCGCGGCGCTGGTGCAGCCGCCGACCAGCGACCGCGAAGCGGTGGTCGCCGCCATCGACCGCATGCAGCTGCAGCGCGCCACGGCGACCGGCAGCGGCCTGATCGTGTCGCTGGCGACCATCTTCCCGGACGCCGGCTTCGACGTGAGCTCGGCGATTTTCGGGCGCGACGCGGCGCGCAACGCGCCCATCGGCGACGCGAAGAAGAACGAGAAGAAGGAATTCAAGCCGGTGGCGCCGGGTTCCTACAACTCCGCCGTGATCATCCTGCTCACCGACGGGCAGCGCACCACCGGCCCGGACCCGATCGACATCGCCAAAATGGCCGCCGACCGCGGCGTGCGCGTCTACACCGTTGGCTTCGGCACCACCTCCGGGGAAATCATCGGCTTCGAGGGCTGGTCGTTCCGCGTGCGCCTCGACGAAGAAACGCTGAAGACCATCGCCATCATGACGCAGGGCGAGTATTTCTACGCGGGTACCGCGGCCGACCTGAAGAAGGTCTACCAGACGCTCAATTCCCGGCTGTCGCTGGAGAAGCGCGAGACCGAGGTGACGGCGCTGTTCTCCGGCGTCGCGGCGCTGTTCGCGCTCGTCGCGGGCCTGCTGTCGCTGCTCTGGTTCAACCGGATCCTCTAGATGGCCGACCTGCCCCTGCTGAAGAAGCTGGGGCCCGGGCTCATCACCGGCGCCGCGGACGACGACCCGAGCGGCATCGCCACCTATTCGCAGGCGGGCGCGCAGTTCGGCTACGGCCTGCTGTGGTCGGTGTTCTTCACCACGCCGCTCATGATCGGCATCCAGATCGTCAGCGCGCGCATCGGCCGCGTGAGCGGTCACGGCCTCGCGGCCAACATCCGCGAGCACTTCCCCAAACCGCTGCTCTACTGCATCGTCTCCCTGTTGCTGGTCGCCAACACCATCAACATCGCCGCCGACCTGGGGGCGATGGGCAACGCGCTCGAACTGATCGTCGGCGGGCGCAGCGAAATCTACATCGTGTTTTTCGCGCTGGTGTCGCTCACGCTGCAGATTTTCATCCCGTTTCCGCTGTATGCGCCCATCCTGAAGTGGCTCACGCTGGCGCTGTTCGCCTACGTCGGCACGGTGCTGGTGGTGCACGTCAACCTGGAGGAGATGCTCTCGGGCGCGCTGCTGCCGAAGATCACGTTCACGCGCGACTACGTCGCGCTTGTGGTGGCCGTGTTCGGCACCACCATCAGCCCCTACCTGTTTTTCTGGCAGGCCTCGCAGGAAGTCGAGGAGCAGCGCGCCACGCCCGGCCACGAACCGCTGCGCGAAGCGCCGGACCAGGCGCGCGAAAACCTGCACCGCATCAAGATCGACACCTCCATCGGCATGATCTTCTCCAACCTGATCGCCTTCTGCATCATGCTCACCACCGCGGTGACGCTGCATACGGCGGGCGTGACCGACATCCAGACCACCTCGCAGGCCGCCGAAGCGCTGCGCCCGGTCGCCGGCGAATTCGCCTTCTTCCTGTTTGCCGCGGGCGTCGTCGGCACCGGGCTGCTCGCGGTTCCGGTCCTCGCGGGATCGGCCGCCTACGCGGTGGCGGAAAGCTTCCAGTGGCCGATCGGCCTCGGCCTGTCGCTCGCCAAGGCGCGCGGTTTCTACTTCATCCTGACCGTCGCCACGCTGCTCGGCGTCGCCATCGACTTCTCGGGCCTAGACGCCATCAAAATGCTGCTCTGGTCCGCCATGGTCAACGGCGTCATCGCCGTGCCGATCATGGTGGTGATGATGCTGCTCGCCGTGAAGCCTGAGGTGATGGGCGCCTTCGTCGTCTCGCGGCGCCTGTGGATCCTCGGCTGGCTCGCCACTGCCGTCATGGCCGTGGCCGTGATTGCTCTTTTCGTCCTCCTCTAAATTTCCCTTCCGTGGTGGAGTTGCCTGGGCGCGGTCCCGGGCGTAACGTCTTGCCTTAGTGGGGGAATCGCTGGCGCGGTTACAAGTTGTTGTACGGTTTGCAAACCGTCCACAGATGGCAACTAAAAAGCCAACTAATACTAGTTAGGCCTCAGGAATACCGTCAATGCAGAACGATTTCACGCTCGTAACACCGGTCGCACTGCCACTGCAGTCAGCTATCACTAGCTTCTACAAGTCAGCGAATCTGGCGGATGCATTTTCTATTCAGCTTCCCCCGAGCGCGTCTTGCGATCCAGATGTGTTGGCAAGATTTGTCTTCTCGCATCAGCCGGCTTGGGTTGGAGTTCTCACGAAGATCCGAGATGCAATCGTAGCTGGCTTCGGTCTGAAGACAAGTAGTCACTTAGCGAGCCTCTCCAGTGATGCCAAAGTCAATCGCATCAGCTTCTTCAGGGTCTACAGCACAAGTGAGACTGAGATCGTTG
>CAZPNH010000214.1:1873-4681 GCA_964587635.1 uncultured Bordetella sp. | reverse complement strand
CGCGGCCCTTCTTGCGGAACAGCCGGAACGCGAGCGATACGAGCGCATCGGAATCGCTGGCCGCGGTGATGATCACGCCGTCGGCGCCGTGGCCTTCGGTGAGGCGATAGATGCGCTCGAGCGTCGCGGCATCGTCCGAGGCTAGGCCGAAGTCGGCGCCCTGCGCGCAGGCGAGATCCACGCGCGCGCGGTCGATGTCCAACGCGATCACGCGGCAGCCGTTGGCTTTCAGCAATTGCACGGTGAGCTGGCCGAGCAGGCCCAGGCCGATCACGGCGAAGGTTTCGCCCAGCGTGGGCTGCGCGCGGCGCAGGCCCTGCATGGCGATGGCGCCCAGCGTGACGCTGGCGGCGGCATCCAGCGCGAGGCCTTCGGGCACCGCCACGCACAGGTTGCGCGGCACGCGCACCACTTCGGCGTGGAAGGCATGCTCGGCGCCGGCGCAGGCGACGCGGTCGCCGACGCGCAGGTCGGCCACGCCCTCGCCCACCGCGATCACCGTGCCCGCGGAGGAATAGCCGGTCGGCCGCGCCGCTTCGGTTTTGTCGCGCACGGTGCGCAGGGTTTCACCCAGGCCGCGCGCGCGCACCATGTCCACGGCCTTGCGCACCTGCTCGGGCTCGCTGAATACGCGCGCCCACAGCGGCTTGCCGCTCGCGCGCATGCCGGCCAGCTCGGTGCCGGGCGACAGGCAGGAATAGGCGGTGCGCACCAGCACGCTGCCGCTTTCCACGGCGGGCGGCGGCACTTCCTCGACGACCACTACGCCCTGGCGAAAAAAGACCTGTTGCACGCGCGGTTCCCGCTCCCGGAAAGACGCGCGATTCTACCGCGTGCGCGCCGTTTCCCCGCCCGCGGCGCGCGCGAGGCGCGCCTGGAACTGCGCGCGCACCTGCGCCGCGTCGTGCCGCTCGAATGCGGTCCGGCGCGCGTTCTGCGACAGGCGCGCGCGCAGCGCGGTGTCCTGCAGCAGTCGGCGCAGCCCCGCGGCCACCGGCGCCGCGCCCCGCCGCGTGACCGCCAGCGCCCAATCGCGCTCCGCGGCGTAGCGGATCTGCGCCACCTCGGCCGGGCCGTAGGCGAGAATGGGCGTGCCGCTGAACAGGTAGGCCGGCACCTTGGTCGGCATCGAGTAGCGGATGTAGCGCACGCTGCCCGCGTCGAAATTCACCGGCAGCAGCAGCGCGTCGGCCTGCGTGATGACGCGGAAGAACGTTTCATCGTCGGTGATGGCGTCATGCAGTTCGATGTTCGGTGCCACCGTGAACCGCTCACGGTATTGCGCTGCATACAGGGCAGGACTGTAGATCGACAACCGCACGGCCTCGCCCTCGCGGCCGAGTTGCGCCACCGCCTGGCAGCAGTCGGCCAGGCTGTCGTGCTGCGCGAACGGCAGGATGGAGCCGACGTAGACCAGCTGCGCCGGCTTCTTCGCCGCCGCATCGCGCGTCTCGGCGCCGGCCCAGCGCGCGCCGTCGATGGCGTTCTGGAACGGCACGAATTCGCCGCCGTAACGCGCGGCGTAGGCCTCGCACATGGCGTCGCAGATGCCGAGGCGCAGCACCGCGCGGCGCATCAGCTGCCCGAGCAGCCGCTGCATGCGCCCGCGCGCGAGGAATCCGAGCGCGCCGCCGCCGTAGGAAGTTTCCGGCCAGTCGTCCATCATGTGGATGACCAGCGGCAGCTGGAAGCGCTTCTGCACCGCGTCGGCGAGCTCCATCATCGCGTTGCTGCCGAGGATGGTGTACAGCACCTGCGGCTTGAACTCGGCGATCCAGCGCTCCAGCGCAGGACTGAGTTCCCCGGTGTCCGGCAGTTGCTCGCCGAATACCAGCGACTTCGCCGCCCGCAGGAAGCCTTTGCTGCTTTTCGAACCAGCGGGCGCACCGCTCGATCCGCCGCCCGCTGCCGGTGCGATCCACTCGAGCGGCCCCCAGCGGCGGATCTCGCCGGGCCCGAGACGGTAGTAGCGCTCGCAGGTCTCGGTGGTGACCGGTACAGGATCGTTGTGCGCCGTCGCCAGCCGGTCCTTCGGCCAGCCGGCGAACAGGTTGCCGAACGTGATGCCGCCCCCGGTCGTGCGATTGAAGGCGGCGGGGGTGAGGAACAGGACGCGCGGATGGCTCAAGACTTCCGCTCCGGCGCCAGTTCCTGGTACAGGTCAAGATAGCGGCGCGCCTGCAGCGCCAGCGTGTGCTCGCGCTCGATGTAGCTGCGGCTCGCGGCACCCAGCCGCGCACGCAGCGCATCGTCCGCGAGCAGCGCCCCGATTCCTGCGGCGAGATCCGCCGCATCGCCATGGCGCGCGAGGTAGCCGGTGTCGAGATGGCGGACCGCGTCGCGCATGCCGCCTGTGTCGTAGGCCACCGCCGGCGTGCCGCAGGACATCGCCTCGAGGACCGTATTGGGCAGGTTCTCGACGATCGACGGTGCAACGATGAGATCGGCGGCAGCATAGGCTGCGGCAAGCGATGCGTTGTCGCGCAGGTAGCCCAGATTCAGGATCGGCGAAGCAACGCGCGCCGGCCAGGTCGTACCGCCGACACCTGCCAGCAGCAACGTCACGCTTTGAGATGCAGGAAGCCTCGCCAGCGCCTCGATGAGATGGTCGCCGCCCTTGCGCGGGTTGTCATCGAGGCCATGCGCGATGAAAAGCACGGTGCGGGCAGCCGGATCGATACCGAAGCGGGTGCGCGCCGCGGCACGCTGCGCGTCCTGCGCGCGAAACGCTTCCGTATCGATGCCGTTCGGAATCCGCAGCACCCTGCAGCCTTCCGCAAGCGGGCTCGATTTCGCCAGCGCCTCGGT
>CAZPNH010000214.1:0-1863 GCA_964587635.1 uncultured Bordetella sp. | reverse complement strand
CCAATGAACGTCAGACTGCACTTGCGGTAGAGCGCCAGCTTCTGGCGCCAGAGCGCGGCCGTCGTATCGCGACCGATGCCGGGATACGTGACGAGATCCGGGCATTCGCCGCAACCGCGGCGCCAGCGCTCGCAGCGCCCGGAATAGGCGCAGTGCCCCGTCAGCGGCCACATGTCCGACAATCGCCAGACGAGCGGCGCCTTGGCGCCGAGCGCGGCGAGATTGCCCAGCGGAAAGTAGCCGCCGTGCAGGTTGTAGAGCTGGATCACGTCGGCGCCGTCGAACACGGGATGGCCGGCGAAATTCGGCGCAGACGGGACGAAGGCGTACTGGCTGCCGAAGCGCGCGGCGAGCCGATCGTATTGCAGGTCGATGCGCCGGCCCAGCCGGCCGCGGCTTGCCACGACATCGGAATCCTGCGTCCCCTTGAGGCCGACGATCATCCTGCTGGTGGCGCCGAGCGCGCGCAGCCCCTGGTGTATTCGATAGGCCGCGCGTCCCGAGCCTCCTTCCTCGTCGGCGGCGGAAACGTGCACGACCTTGACCGGGCGCGCGCTCACCCGGCGAGCGCCTTCCAGTCGTAGTCCGGCCGCCGCCCGCGCTGCTCGATGAACACCAGGTGCCAGAGCTGCAGCATCACCGCGACCCAGATGCGCTGCGTGTGGTCCGCGGCGCCTGCGACATGCGGAACGAGAAAGCGTGCGGCGAAGTCGGGGCGCAGCAAGCCCTGGCGAGCGAGCCGATCCGGGTCGAGCAAACGCCCGGCGAGGCCGCGCAGCGGACCGCGCAGCCACAGGCCGAGCGGAATCACGAATCCGCGCTTGGGCGCCGTCAGCAGTTCGGCCGGCAGCAGGTCCGCGACGGCATTCCGCCAGAGCCCCTTGAGATCGCCACGGGAGGTGCGCACATCGGGCGGAATCGAAAGCGCAAACTCCGCGAACTCGTGATCAAGCAGCGGCGTGCGCGCTTCGAGAGAATGCGCCATGGAGAAGCGATCCGTCATGGCGAGGAACTCGTCGGCAAGCTGGGTACGGATGTCGGTGAACGCGATCCGGTCGCGCAGCGACGCCGAGGGGCATTCGCGGAAGATTCCATAAAGCAGATCCGCGGTGTCCTGCAGGTCGTCGGTACGGAATGCGAACAGCGACTCGCGCTTCAAGGCATCGCCCGCATAATAGTAGCGCTCGAAGAACCTGCGCCGGAACGCGTCCTCGTCCGGCGCCGCGCCGGACAGCCGCCGCAGCGGCCCGCCCTCGAGGTCGCGCCATTTTCCGTAATTGCCGAACAATTCGTCCCCCCCGGTGCCGGTGAAGCCGACTTTCACGTCGCGAGCCATGAACTTGAATACCGTCCACGACGGCAGGCCGCCGGCATAGGGCTCGTCCATGTGCCACACCATCTGCAACAGATCGTCCAGCAGCTGCTCCGGATCGAGGATCAGCTCGGCGTGCCGCGTGCCCCACTTCCCCGCTACCTGTCGCGCGAGCGGCAGCTCGTTCCAGGAATCCTCGCCCGCGCCGGTAAAACCGACCGAATAGGTCCGCAATTCATGCTGCGCGCCCGCGAGGCGCGCCGCGATGCTGGAGGAATCCAACCCCCCCGAGAGGGAGCAGCCGACCGGCACGTCGGACAGGCTCCAGCGCCCGACCGCCGCCTCGAAGCGCTCGCGCAGCATCGCCGCCCATTCGGCGCGCGGCCGCCGCGGCTGCGCCGCATGGTCGAAGCGCGGCGACCACCAGCGACGCACCTCGACGCGCCCAGAGGCGAGCTCGTAGCGCAGCCAATGCGCGGCCGGCAGCCGGCGGATGCCCGCGAGCGCGGAGCGCTCGCCCGGCACGTACTGCAGGCTGGCGTAGTGGAACA
>CAZPNH010000213.1:0-4700 GCA_964587635.1 uncultured Bordetella sp. | reverse complement strand
GGCTTGTTTTCGACGATGAACGGCTGCTTGAGCGCTTCCTGCAGCTGCTGGCCCGCGAGGCGCGCCACCTGATCGGTGGCGCTGCCGGCGGGGAAGGGAACGACGAGCTTTACAGGTTTGGAGGGATAGCTTTGCGCATTTACCTGAACGCTGAAGAGCAGAGAAAAAAGCAGAATAAATCTCACCCGGCCCTCCTATGAATTCAGTTTCGCCAGCAGTTCCCGCGTCTTCGCCGGATCCGACTGGCGCAGCACGCGCTGCGCGAGCGGCTGCGCTTCCGCGAGATTGGTGCGCAGCACGCGCTCCTTGATGGACAGCAGCTGCTGCGCGTGCATGGAGAAGTTGCGCAGGCCGAAGCCGAGCAGCAGGCGGGTGAGGTTGGCCTCGCCCGCCATCTCGCCGCAGACCGCCACCGGCGTGCCGCCGCGGTTGGCGGCCTGGATGGTGTGCGCGATCAGGTGCAGTACCGCGGGGTGCAGCGGATCGTACAGGTGGGCAACTGCATCGTCAGTGCGATCAATCGCGAGGGTGTATTGAATGAGGTCGTTGGTGCCGATGGAGAGGAAGTCCAGGCGCCGCATGAACATCGGCAGCGCCAGCGCCGCCGCCGGCACCTCGATCATGCCGCCGACCTCAACCGCCTTGTCGTAGGCGACGCCCTTGTCGTCCAGCTGCTGCTTGGCCTGTTTCACCATGTTGAGCGACTGGTCGATTTCATGCGCGTGCGCGAGCATCGGCAGCAGGATCTTGACCTTGCCGAATTTCGAGGCGCGCAGGATAGCGCGCAACTGCGCGAGGAAGAGCTGCGGTTCGGCGAGGCAGTAGCGGATGGCGCGCAGGCCGAGCGCGGGATTCGGCATCTCCACCGAGGCATCCCCTTCTATCGCCTTGTCGGCGCCCAGGTCCAGCGTGCGGATCACCACCGGCCGCCCGTCCAGGGCGCGCGCGACTTCGCGGTAGGCTTCGAACTGCTCGTCTTCGGTCGGCAGCACCTTGCGGTTCATGAACAGGAACTCGGTGCGGAACAGGCCCACGCCCTGCGCGCCCGATTCCTGCACGTCGCCCAGGTCCTGCGGCAGCTCTATGTTGGCGAACAGCTCCACCGGCGTGCCGTCGAGCGTCGCCGAGGGCGTGGATTTCAGGCGCTTGAGCTTCTGCCGCTCCAGGCCGTGCTGCGACTGGCGCAGCCGGTATTCGCCCAGCACCACCGGATCGGGATCCACCACCAGCACGCCCTGGATGCCGTCCACGATCAGCACGTCGTTTTCGCGGATCGTGGCGCGCGCGTGGTGCAGGCCGACCAGCGCCGGGATGTTCAGGCTGCGCGCGACGATCGCGGTGTGGGAGGTCACGCCGCCCACGTCCGTGGCGAAGCCGCCGAACTTGTGCTGCTTGAACAGGATCATGTCCGCGGGCGACAGGTCGTGCGCCACCACGATCAGGTTGGCCTCGGCGGAGGCGGTCGGCACGGGAGCCGCGTGCGCGCCGGCGAGCGCCTTCAGCACGCGTTCCACCACCTGCTCGATGTCCTGGCGCCGCTCGCGCAGGTAGGGATCCTCCATCTCCTCGAACTGCGCCACCAGCTTTTCCATCTGCTGCACCAGCGCCCATTCAGCGTTGGTGCGCCGCTCGCGGATCAGCTCGCGCGGCGCCTGCGACAGCGACGAGTCCTCGAGGATCATGCGGTGCAGGTTGATGAAGGCGGCGAACTCGCCCGGCGCGTCCTCGGGGATCTGTCCCTCCAGCGCGGCCAGCTCCTGCTTGGCGCGTGCGATGGCGGCGTCGAAGCGGAATATCTCGGCGGTGACGGCGGCTTCGGCGATTTCGTAATGCGCGGCCTCGAGGCGCGCGCTCGACACGAGATGCGCGTGGCCGATGGTGATGCCGGCAGACACGGCGACGCCGTGCAGCACGAAATTCACCTATTCCCCCTCGTCGAATTTGTCCGCGATGAGTTTCTGCAGGGCGGCCAGCGCCGCCTCCGCGTCTTCGCCCTGCGCGTCGATGGTGATCGAGGCGCCCTTGCCGGCCGCCAGCATCATCACGCCCATGATGCTCTTCGCGTTCACCCGGCGGCCGTTGCGCGACAGCCAGACTTCGCAGGCGAAACCGCTCGCGACCTGGGTGAGCTTGGCCGAGGCCCGCGCGTGCAGGCCCAGCTTGTTGACGATCAGTACCTCAGCGCTTGCCATCACGGCCCCGTGATCCGTCACCACGCCCCGCGTGGTCCTTCCCGCAGGAATCCACGGTCATGTGTATCACGCCTTCGCTGCCGCCCGAGAGCGCTTTCTCGATCACGGTCGCGAGGCTCTGCTCGCGATAGGTGAGGGCGCGGATCAGCATCGGCAGGTTCACCCCGGCGATGCCTTCGACGCGGCCCGGCACCAGCAGTTTGAGCGCGATGTTGCCCGGCGTGGCGCCGTAGATGTCGGTGAGCACCAGCACGCCGCCGCCTTCATCCAGCTGGCGCACCAGGTCCAGCGCCTGCGGCAGCATGGCTTCCGGATCGTCGTGCACCGTGATGCCGACCTGCCGCACGCGCAAGGGCCGCTTGCCGAGCACGTGGCTGGCCGAGTGGATCAGCGCCTCGCCGAAGGCGCCGTGCGCGACGATGAGGATGCCGATCATCGCTGCTTGGCTTCCAGCGCATCCATGAACATGCCCCCGACGTCGAAGCCCGTCTGGTCCTGGATTTCGCGCGCGCAGGTCGGGCTGGTGACGTTGATCTCGGTGAGCTGTTCGCCGATCACGTCGAGACCCACCAGCAGCAGGCCGCGCGCGGCCAGCACCGGCCCGAGCGCCTCCGCGATCTTGCGGTCGTGCGGCGTGAGCGGCTGCGCGACGCCGCGCCCGCCCGCCGCCAGGTTGGCGCGCGACTCGCCCTGCTTGGCGATGCGCGCGAGCGCGTGCGGCACCGGCTTGCCGTCGATCAGCAGGATGCGCTTGTCCCCGTCCTTGATCGCGGGGAGGTAGCGCTGCGCCATGATGGAACGCGCGCCGCCCTGCAGCATGGTCTCGACGATCACGTTGCGGTTCGGATCGTCCGTGCGCACGCGGAAAATGCTCTGCCCGCCCATGCCGTCCAGCGGCTTCAATATCGCGTCGCGCTGCTCGTCGATGAACGCGTGCACCGTCCCGGGGTCGCGCGTCACCAGCGTGGGCGCGAGGAACTGCGGAAATTCAAGGATGCCGAGCTTTTCGTTCTGGTGGCGCACCGCCGCCGGGCTGTTGAACACGCGCGCGCCGTCGCGCTCGGCCTGCGACAGCAGCCAGGTGCTGGTCATGTATTCGAGGTCGAACGGCGGATCCTTGCGCATGAGCACCGCGTCGAAGGACGCGAGTTCGAGCGATGCCGGCGGGTGGTGGCGGTACCAGTCCTCGTCGTTGTCGGTGAGGGACAGGCGGCCCGCATGCGCGGACACCCGGCCCTGCCATGAGACACCGGCCTGCTCGCAGGAGAAAACCTGGTGGCCGCGCGCCTGCGCCGCGCGCATGAGCACCACGCTCGTGTCCTTGTAGGCCTTGAGCTCTGCCAGCGGGTCGAGGATGAAAAGCAGCTTCACGCGGAGGCTATGCCGTGGCCGGAGCGGTCTGTTCCAGCTCGAGCGCGGCGGCGGCCAGCGCGAGGCGGCCCACCACGCCGTAGGCGTAGAAGCGGTTGGGCGGCGCGTCGCAGCCCGCGTGCGGGTCCGGCACGCTGCAGGACTCCTCGAAGGCGAGCGGCACGAAATGCATGCCGGGCGCGTTCAGGTTCTCGTCCGCGGCGCGCGCGCCGTGCACGCGGTAGAAGCCGCCGATGACGTAATGGTCGATCATGTACACGACCGGCTCGGCGGCCTTTTGCTCGACGCGCTCCACCGTGTGCACGCCCTCCTGGATGATCACGTCGTGCACGGCGAGGCCTTCCTTCACGACTGCCATCTTGTTGCGCTGCCTGCGGTTGAGGTCGCGCACTTCCGCCGCGTCGTGCACCATCATCACGCCCATGCCGTAGGTCCCCGCGTCGGCCTTGACCGCGACGTAGGGCCGGTCCTTGATGCCGTACTCGAGATACTTGCCGCGGATCTTTTCAAGCAGCAGTGAGACGTTCGAGGCGAGGCATTCCTCGCCCTCGCGCGCCTGGAAGTCGATTTCGCCGCAGCGCGCGTGGTAGGGATTCAGCAGCCAGGGGTCGATCTGCAGCAGCTGCGCGAATTCGGCCGCCACTTCGTCGTAGGCGGCGAAGTGGGCCGATTTTCGGCGCACCGCCCAGCCCGCGTGCAGCGGCGGCAGCAGCACCTGTTCGTTCAGTCCCTGGAGGATCTCCGGGATGCCGGCGGACAGGTCGTTGTTGACGAGGATGGCGCAGGGATCGAAGCCGTCGACCCCAAGCCGGGAAGCGGAACGCTTGAGCGGCTCGACGCGCAGTTTTTTGCCGGTCGCAGTCTCGAGCTCGGTGGGCGCGGTGATTTCGGGATTGAGGCTGCCGATGCGCACCTCGAGCCCCGTCTGGCGCAGGATCGCCGCCAGCGTGGCGACGTTTTCCAGATACCAGCGGTTGCGCGTGTGGTTCTCGGGGATGAGCAGCAGGTTCCTGGCGTCGGGGCAGATTTTCTCGACTGCCGCGGTCGCCGCCTGCACCGCGAGCGGGGTAAACGCGGGCCCGAGGTTGTTGAAGCCGCCCGGGAATAGGTTGGTGTCCACCGGCGCCAGCTTGAAGC